>JAYUYU010000876.1:0-3420 GCA_043752365.1 Myxococcales bacterium
GAACGACTACACCGAGGGCACCATGATCGAGCCGACCAACGAATTCGGCTACCGCCACTTGACCGCGTTGCAAAAGGTACTCGGTGTCACCTACGGCCAGGCAGAGCTCGAAATCGTGCGCAAGCTCTTCGACCGTCGCAAGGCGGGCGATCCCAAGGCGGACGCTGCATCTAAGGCGCTGAACAATTTCGACCTAGTCGGCGCCTGCGCACAGCTCGGCTGCACGGCCCCAACTCACACGGGCACGGGCGGCAGCCCGAGCGGCAGCGCGGGCGCGTCGTCAGGCACGGCCGGCTCGAAAAACGCCAACGGCGGCAGCCCCAGCAACGGCGCCGGCGGTACCTCCACCAGCGGCGCTGGCACGTCAGCCACGGCTGGAACCGCCGGTACCGAAACTACCGGCGGTAGCGGCGACGCCGACGTCAACGACAGCGGCGGCTGCAGCCTGCACGCGACGCCCACGACGCGCGGTGGCTACGGGGCCATCGCGCTCGCGGTGCTGTTGGCGGCGCGACGTCGCCGCGCTGCCAAAGGCAGCACCCCCCTTGCAGACGTCGAATGAGCCAGCGCTAACGCTTTTGCGTCGCCAGGCCCGTTTGGTCGATGAAAAAATCACGCACCGAAGTCATGTCGTCACCGCTCAAAAAGCCGCTGCGGCCGAGCAGGCGGCCGCTTTCCCAGTTGGTAAGGCCAAGCTCGGGCCGCTGCCACGCCCATTGGCCATCCACCCAGCGGGTGAAGGCGTTGCCCACGTAGGGTGCTTCGACCGCCGCGCAGAACTGTTCGAAAGCGCCGGGGCGCGTGGACAAGATGGATGCGACGAAACGCGGGCTGTAGCGATTGAATAGCGACGTCGCGTGAGCGAAATCATCGGCAATCACGAACGACACCTCGGGCGTGTTGTCCCACTCCCATTCGTGCGCGAGCTCGTGCTGGTCGATTGGTCGAGCGGCGGTGACGATGCCTTCGGAGCCGCGGCTGACTGCCACGCTGGCCCCAACGCCGCGAAATGCTTCTTCGACCACGCCGCCCAGCGAGGCGGTCGCTGCCTTGTCCAGCATCAGGACGTTGAGGGTGTTGCACACCTTCCGATCGAGACTGTTGGTGATGGCGTTCTTGAGCGCTTGTGGCGACGCTGTTGGCTCGACGTACATCCAGGCGCCCCCGGTGCCATGCAGGGAGACGGGGATGCCGTGCTGGCGAGCGATGGCGCCCAGCAGCGCGACCGTACGACCCGAACCGCGCGCAACCGCAAGCCGCAGCGTTCGCTCGCAGAAGAGGGCATGAGCCGCGCCGTGCTCCTTGCTGCGCACCAAGGTCAGAGCGCCCTCCGGCAGGCGCGCGCGGGCGAGCGCGGGTCGGAGCGCAAGCTCTTCTATCGCGACTGCGGTGGCCAAGGCGTCGCCGCCGATGCGGAACACGGCTGCGTTGCGGTTGCGCAGCACGCCCGCGGCGTCGGCAAACACGTTTGGTCGCCCCTCGAACACGAACGCGACGATGCCGAGCGGGGCGCGCCGCCGCTCGATCACGAAGCCGTCGCCCTGCCGTTGCTCGAGCAGCTCTCCCACGCGCGACGGCGTGGCAGCCCAGCCGCGCAGGCCTTCGATCATTGCGGCGCGCATTGGGTTGGTCAAGCGCAGTCGACCCGTGGCGCGACCGCGTGCTTCCGCCGATTCGACATCCAAGGCGTTGGCGCGCTCTATCTCGGCAAAGACGTCAGCCTGGGCGAGCAGGTCGGCGAAGAAGCCGAAGAATGCGCTGATGTTCGCGTCGTCGGCGTTTGCTAGCTCGGCGACGCCGGCTTCCGCCCGACGGACGGCTTCGGCCGCGGCGCGTTGTGCGGCTTCGGAGACGACGAGCAACTCTGACAGCTCGGCCACGGGTAGCAGCCGTTCCCCAACCGCCAAGCGGGGCAGCTCGAGGATGCGGTCGCCGACCCAAATGCGATCGTTGGCGGTCTCGGGCGTGGACATCCAAAGGCTCATAGCCGTTGCACGCCGGGCGTTCAACGGCTTCACTTCCCTGGCGCTTGCCTGCTGCTAGGCTTGCGCGCTGGAGCCTGCAAAAGCTTGGAAACCTACGACTACCTCGTGATCGGCGCCGGCAGCGGCGGCCTCGCGTCGGCGCGCCGCGCAGCTCGCCACGGCGCAAAGGTGGCGCTGGTCGCGGGTGGGCCGCTCGGCGGCACCTGCGTCAACGCCGGCTGTGTTCCCAAAAAAATCATGTGGAACGCCGCAGAATGCGCCGAATGGTTGGCCGACGCTGCGGACTACGGCTTCGTCGTCGAAGCGCCGCGCTTCGATTGGCTGAAGCTCAAGCAGGCGCGCGACGCTTACATCGAGCGCCTGAACGCGATCTATGCGCGCAACGTGCAGCTGGACGGCATCGAGCTCGTTGCCGGTCGCGGTCGCTTCGTCGCCGCCAATGCGGTCGAGGTCGGCGAGCGACGACTCGACGCGAAGGCCGTGCTGATCGCCACCGGCGGTCGACCCAGTGTCCCCGCCGTGCCAGGCGCGGAGCTTGGGCTCACCTCGGATCAATTCTTCGAGCTAACGGCGCGTCCTGAAAGCGTCGCCGTGGTCGGTGGCGGCTACATTGCGGTCGAGCTTGCGGGCGTGCTGGCTGCGCTTGGCAGTGACGTCACGTTGCTGTTGCGGGGGGAGCGGCTGTTGAACGGCTTCGACGAAATGCTCTCGGCCACGTTGGCGAGCGAAATGTCCGCCTCTGGTATCAACCTGATCTCGGCCCAACAGCTGCTAAGCGTCACGCGCGAGGCGAACGGCACGCTCACGTTGGCGGCCGGGCATGGCAAGCGACACAGCGGCTTCGATGCGTTGATCTGGGCGACGGGGCGCGTGCCCAATACGGCGGGTTTGGGCCTAGAAACTGCCGGTGTCGAGCTGGGTCTCAACGGTGAAGTTTGCGTCGACGCATTTCAGAACACGAGCGTTGCTGGCGTGCATGCGGTGGGCGACGTTACCGGAAAACTGCAGCTCACACCGGTCGCCATCGCCGCCGGACGGCGCCTGGCGGACCGCTTGTTCGGCGGCGCGCCAGATGCGCACCTGGACTACGAAAATGTGCCGAGCGTCGTCTTTAGCCATCCGCCAATCGGCAGTGTGGGCCTGACCGAAGCCGAAGCGCGCGAGCAGTATGGCGACGAGGTCAAGGTGTACACGACGCGCTTCACGAACATGCGTTTTGGCGTCACCAGCCGCAAGCCCAAGACCGCGATGAAGCTCGTTTGTGTAGGCCCGACGGAAAAAGTCGTTGGCCTGCACACCATCGGCGCCGGCTCCGACGAGCTGCTTCAGGGCTTCGCAGTCGCCATCAAGCTCGGCGCCACCAAGGCCGACTTCGACCGCACCGTCGCCATTCACCCCACCGCCGCCGAAGAACTGGTCACGCTCAGCTAGGGGC
>JAYUYU010000877.1:0-19804 GCA_043752365.1 Myxococcales bacterium
AGAAGCTCGCGGCGCTCGTTGGCGCGGTGCACGGCTAGCAGGAGCCGATCGCGATCGAGCGGCTTGGTCACGTAGTCGTAGGCGCCGGCTTGCATGGCCGCCACGGCTGTCTCCAGCTCGCGCTGCGCCGTTACGACGATAATCGGCAGCTCGGCGTCGCGCGCGCGCAGGTGCTGAATTACCTTGATACCCGTGACCTCACCCAAGCCGAGGTCGACGCAGGCCAACGCGGGCGTCTCGCCGTCGTGATCGAGCACACTGCGAGCCGACTCGTGCTCGACCACGGAGTAGCCGGAGCGCTCGAGCCAGAAGCGCATAAGCCGGCGCGCGGTGGGGTCATCGTCCACGACTGCCACGCTGACCGGGGTGGGCCCCGCTGCTACCGCCGTTTCGTCGTCGAGCATTGCTACTCAATCTCAAACGCACGATCCGGTCCCAGGTTTAGACGCCTTCGTCCCGGAAGCTCAGCTTGAGACTGAGAACGGTGGTGAAAGTGCGGCTCCAGCCCGGACAGAATCTACGCAAGCATCCGATCTTGTTGCGAAAATTTTGCGCGCGACCTTGCCTGCCGGCACCCAGCGGTTTGGAACGCCTTTCGCAGAGTGGGGAAGCCTTGGCAGCCGCGTTCCGAAAACCCGAAGCCCGTAAGCTCCCACTCGTACGCGGTTTGCTCCGCATCACGGGCGACACGCTCGAAGGGCCTCGGGAAACTGACTTGTTCGACGTGGTCACTGGACCCGGCGGGGACGTAGGCATCGTCCTCTTGGACGTTCAGACGCGGCACGGCGAGCCGGGCGAAGTCGGTCGGGCGCTCTTGAACAAAGCCTCGCTTGGCTTCACCGAGCGCACACCACTGCACGCCGTCATGCTCGACCTGGTGCGCACGCTCTTCGAGTACCCGGGCACGGAGCTGCGCGTTACCCTCATGCGCTGCTCGGTCGCTGACGCGCGCGTCGAAGTGACTACCGCAGGCATGCCACCGCTAGCCTGCGCGCTGCCAGGTGGCAACATTACGGTGCACGCGACCTCTTCGCCACCGCTCACTTCGACCACTTTGGTGCCACCTCCCGTCGAATTGGTGCCGCTGGTTTGGGGCTCGACATGGATGGCCGTCTCCGACGGCTTCACCGCCGGCTCGGATCATCCCGAGGTCGTGCGGCGCTTGGCGAGGGACCTCGAGCTGCGCGAGAAGGGATTGGCATTGTGCGGCCAAACGCCGGACGCGCTTTACGACTTGTTGGCGAGCCGCCTGTCCGAGTCGGGCCGTTTCGCGCGTGACGACGCAACTCTGGTGTTGATCGGCGCCGACCCAAACGCGCGCTTCCAAAGCGGCATTCGGCGCGGCACCCAAGAGCCCGAGTAGCAGCGGCGCTGCCCCGTACTCGGCCGCGCTACTGGGGGCGCGTTCACGCCTGAGCCTGGTCGACGCCTCGACCATGTCTGGAAAGCGGCATGAAGTCGTGGCAAAGCCTCGGCTTGGTTGCGGGCATCGACGACGAGCCCGAGACGATTGCACGTCCAATGGCGCCCCCACCGCCGCCGCGTCCCATGCCGCGCCCTGCGCCGCGTCCTCCATCACCTTCGCGGATGACCGCCCCAGCCAGCGTCCACACGGCCGTCTTTCACGCGGCGGCGACGCCGGCTTTCGCCGCGCCGCTGGTGTTGCCCGTCTACTCACCACCGCTACGCGCGCGATCCCTACGTGCTGCCCAAGCGCCGCGTCGCGATCCCGAGCGAGGTCGATTTTCGACGCGCTTCGGGCGGCGTGCGTTGGGGCCGCTGGCTGGTTGCGATGTTGCTCGTCACGGGCGGCGTCGGAGCCTACCGCCAGAATTTGCTAGCGTTCCCACCCGTCGCCAAGCCGACCAGCACAACACCGAGCAAACCCGAACTGAGGACGGTGTCGCTCGACTCCTTGCCGGTGCTGACGCCCGAGGCCGCAGCGCCAGCGCCGGCCGACCCCGCTCTGCGCCTCAAGTCCGTCGTGCGGCAGACCCAACCGATCAGCAAGCGCGTCAAGGCTTCGCCGAAAGCCGAGCACCTCGAGCCGGTCGCCAAAACCGAGAAGCCGAAGCCCGCGCCAACTCCAGCACACGAGAACCCGCTGAAAGCAGCGATTCGCCAGGCCATTGCGGCCGACTCCGCGAAGAAATAGCGAGCCTCAAGTCTCGCCTCCACGGGCGGGAGCCGGTTATGCTGAGGCCAACCGTTGGGGGGACAGCGCCCGAGCCAGCATGCTGCCGCCACACCCTGCCCATCCTACCTCTGTGCTCGCCGAGCTGCTCGCAGGCGACGACGCCAGGCAAAACCTGCAACGGTGTTTAGCCTGCTTGGCAGAGCTAGGGCTTCACGAACGTGAGCCAGGCGCGGCAGAGGCCCGGTTCGAGCTCGAGGCTGCGGGCCGGACCCTCACGCTGGCGGGCGGCAACGACGAACTTCACGCAGCCATCGCGCCACTGCTGCGGTTAGCGCTGCTGCGAGTCGCCGAGCAAGACGAGCACAAGAAGACGCTCGAGCGGCTCGAGCTGCTGTCAGCGGCGTCCTTCGAGGGCATTTTGGTGCACATCGACGGGACCGTAATCGACACCAATCAGCGGCTGGCCGAAATGCTGCGCGCGACGCCCGAGCAGCTGCTCGGACCCCAAACCATGGCGCGCTCCGTCTCGCCCGAAGATCTCGCCGCGGTGATGCAGCGCGTGGCCAGCGGCTACGAAGGCGCCTACACGATTACCGGCGTACGCTTCGACGGCGAGCGCTTTCCGGCCGAGCTGCAGTCGAAACAGGGCCGATTGGGCGACCGACCCGTGCGCATCGCCGCGGTGCGGGACGTCACCGAGCGCGAGCGCACGCTGTCGCTACTGCGAGAGAGCGAGCAGCACTTGCGCGATCTCGCCCTGGGCGCCTTCGACTTCATGGTCGTGATCCAAAAGGGGTTGCTGGTAGACGTGGGCGGCCGCGTTAGCGACGTGATCGGCTTCACCCGCGAGGAAATGATCGGCTGCGAGGCCGCCGCTTTCGTGGCGCCGCAAGCTCGAACAACCGTCGCGCTGGCCATCGGCGAGAACCGACCCGGCGCGTACGATTCGGTGCTGATAGACAAACAGGGGCAGGAAGTTCCAGTCGAAGTCGTGGGTGCCCGCTCCACCTTGAACGGCGAGGAAGCGCGCGTATCGGGCTTTCGTGACCTGCGCGAAGAGCGGCGACACGCGGCCGAACGGCGCAAGCTGGAGCTGCAGCTGCAGCGCAGCCAACGGCTGGACAGCCTGGGTGTGCTGGCCGGCGGCATCGCGCACGATTTCAACAACTTGCTAGTCGGCGTGATCGGCAACGCCAGCCTGTTGCTGACGACCTTGACCGATCCGCGCGACTTACGGGCAGCGCAGGCCGTGATGGCTGCCGGCGAACGCGCCGCCACCTTGACTCGCCAAATGTTGGCGTACGCTGGGCGCCAAGATTTGGGCCGTCGCGAACCCGTCGACTTGGGAGAGCTCTTTCGCGAGCTACGCACCTTGCTCGACGCGACGCTGTCGAAGAAGGCCTCGCTCAGCTTGGCTATCGGAGCGAACAGCGTCGTGCTGGGCGATCGCGGTACCTTGACCCAAGTGATGATGAACTTGTTGGCGAACGCCTCCGACGCGCTGGGCGGCGAGCCCGGAAAAGTCGAGGTGCGAGCTTCGCCAATGGAAAATCCCGACGCGCGTTGGGACGAAGCATTTGGAGCCAGGGTCGGGCCGGGCGACTGGGTATTGGTCGAAATCCAAGACAACGGCGTGGGCATGGATGAGGCCACGCGCCAGCGCGTCTTCGAGCCGTTCTTCTCGACGAAAGAGCACGGCCATGGCCTGGGGCTCGCGGCCTGTTTGGGCATCGTCACCAGCCATGGCGGCGCGCTGCTGCTGGAGAGCGAGCTGGGTCGCGGCAGCTGCTTTTCGCTGCTCTTGCCAGCGACCAAACATCGCGCCGCCGCGAAGCCCACGCCCGCCGCCACCAACGATCAGCCATGCCGAGTGCTGGTGATCGATGACGAGGAGCTGGTGCGCAGCCAGCTGCGGCGCTTACTCGAGCTGCGCGGCTACCAGGTCGACGAGGCCTGCGACGGCCTGAGCGGGGTCGAAGCGCAGCGCGCGCATCCCGCGGACGTGCTCGTGATTGACATGACCATGTCCGACATCGACGGAGCCGAGGTCGTGCGCCGCGTCCGCGCCAGCGGCTCCAAGGCTGCCATCGTGCTGTCGTCGGGGTACCAGGCCCAGGCCGTCGCCGAAAGGCTCGAGCCGGGCGCGTTTCAGGTCTTCCTACCCAAGCCTTACGGCATGAGCGAACTCTTGCGCGCCCTCGAGACGGCGCGCGAGCTCGTGCGGCCGCGCTAGGCCGAGCAGCGCGCTCCGAGCTGCCGTCACTTTCCGAGCGCGCTCGTCGCGGCTTCGCGCACGCTGGTCGCAGGATCGCCGGAGGCCAGCCGGGTCAGCGCGGCCTGAGCTTCGGGCGCGCTGGCGCGACAACGCCCGAGCAGCGTCGCAGCGCGCTGCCGAACTCTGCCCTCCTGGTCGGCCGTCGCGGAAACTAGGGCTGTTACGAGTGTCTTGGAGCACTCGCGCAGCTTGATGGCGTTCAAGGCCGCCAGCCGCACTTCGGCGTCCGGGTCAGCTTCCAAGCCCACGGCCAAGATGGCGTCGACCTTGTCGCTGCGCATGTGCCGCAGCGCCTCCAGAGCGGCACCGCGCACGTCTCGATTCTGCGAGGCGACCGCTGACTGGACCGCGTCGAGCGCGCCAGCGTAGCCCGAGTTCGCAATGCCGCGGAGCGCCTGGATGCGAGCCGAGTCGGTCTTGACGGATTTCAGCTCGGCCAACAACGGTTGAGCGGTGAGCTCGGCTCGCTCGGCGTCGCCGGCGTCCCGCAGGCGACGAGAGAGACTGCCCAGACCGTGGATGGCGTGTGAAGCCAGCAGCGGATCTTGAATCCACCGGGCAAGCGCGGCCAGCGTGGGCGCAGTCGCTGCCTGGATGCGTATCAGGCTCGTCGCCGATGACAGCCGAGCGTCGTCGGCGCGTGAAGCGTCGTCAGCCAGAGAGACCAGCGCCTGCTGGCAGCGCGGCGTATCGGCCGCTGCCAGCGCGTTCTCGACCCGAGGCGCCGCCTTCGACCCACGCCGCACGGCGGCTTCTGCCAAAAGGACGTTCTTGTCGTCCAGCTTGAGCAGCGCTGCCAGGCTGCCGAACGCTTCGCTGCGCCGAGCCACGCGCGCCTGGCGCAGTTGGCGTTCGGCCTCTGGCAACTCGCTACCGTTCTCACTGCCCCAAGTCTCGGCCTTGTGAGGATCCAGCTCTTGATGTTCCAGGTCTGCCAGCACCGCCGCAAAGGTCTTGCCCCGAGCGCGCGCGGCATCAATCAAGCTCTGCGCAGGGCGGCGCTTTACGAGCGCCGACGCAAGCTCCGTCTGGCTCCAAGTCTTGGACCACTCCGGCTCGCCGGCGAGCGGCGCGACACCGCTGGCTTCGAGGGAAACATGGGTCAGCGCCTGCGTCCCCGACGAGCCGACGTTGAGCGTATCGCTCGACGTCACGCGCGCGAAGAAAGCCCCCGCCAACGTCACCGTTCCGCTCGACGCAACGACCTGCGGCGTGAGGTCCAAATTGCCCATCGCCAGGGCCAGCTGAGTTTCTTCGGCCTGGTAGCTCGTCTTGCGCTTCGCAAAACCCGCGGCGGTGCGATCGTACGTCACCTGGTAGTCGCCCGAAGCGTCGCGCTCTTTGGCGGACCAACTGGCGGCCCCTGGCGTGCCGGGGGCTAGCTGCAACGCTGCGGCCAGGGTTTCGTGCAAGTTGGCCACGAGCGGCGCCGCCGAGCGCGTCACGCGCGCTCCCTCCAAACGACCGGCCACGAAGCGATACAGCGCCGGCTCGCTCAGTTGAGCCCGCATGGCCTCGAGCTCGGCTTCGGTCGTGCGCGCCGCGCTGAGCTTGACGCCGCTCAGCTGGGCCAAGACCTCTTGCTCGCTACCGACGATGCGGCCCACGAGCGCGACTTCAGCGTCGAGAACGACGGCCAAAGTTTCGTTCGTGGCCGACGAGACCGTCACTTTGCTGTCCACGTGCAGGCGCATCTTCTGCAGCTGCGTGCTCGGCCAAACCACTAGGGCAGTAGCCGGCGGCTTCGGCGCCACGCTGGCTTGAGGGGCGCCCTTCTCGGGGCGCGCCTCAGGACGTGAGCAACCGACCGACGCGCTCGCGCACAACAACCAGAAGCACGCCTCCCACCGCTGACGGCGCACTCCGCTCATCACGTTGGCGGCTCCGGGAGGCAGGAGCCCACCCCGGTGTCGGGATCGATGTTGCGACATTCCTGATCGCAGCACTCGGCCGAGCTGTGGCAGCCGCCACCCGTCATATTGCAGAAGCACCGGAACGTGGGATCCCCCGAGGTGTTCGCGCACAGCATGTGCTGTTTGCTGTTGGGGTTTTTGTTGCAACAACTCACCCCCGGGCGACCGCTGCACGCTTCGCCGCGGGGTAGGCAGCTGACGCACTGATTGTCGACGCAGCCTCCGCCGCAACAATCGCTATCCAACGTGCAAGAAACACCGTCGTCCTTGCAGGCGCTGCAGTGGCCAATGCCCCCGCCGTTCGGCTCTACCAGGCAGTTGGGGGCGCTACCGCAGCATTCGCTGGCATCGTTGCAGGTCTGACCGCCGTTGCGGCAAGCGCTGCACACCTTCTGCCCGCCCTTGCCCGGGTCCGCGAAGCAGTTGGGTACGTCGTCGCAACAATCGGCCTTGCGCACGCAGGCTTCGTCCGCTTTTCCGCATTGGCACAGGTTGTCGTAGAAGAACTCTTCGACGCGAGCGTTGTCGAAGGGCTTGGTCGCGGGCGCACCGGGCGGCAAGCTGCCGAGCGGAACGGACGGCACCACCAACTTCGGGAAAGGCGTGGGCATACGCACCACACCCCAGCTGACCGGAGCGCTCGACACCGAGCCACCCCCCTCGAACAGCGGGTACGTCTTGCTGCCCAAACCATCGAAGTGCGCGATGTTCTTGCGCCAAGTCTTGCTGAAGAAGAAGAACTTGATGCGAACGCGGCCGTACAGGTCGCCGCGCAAGATATCCTTCACCTCGACATTCGCGCCGTAGGTGTAGCTCATGAAGTAGCGGTACTGCTTGCCACCGCCGGGCGGGAACAAGACGCCGTCAGAGATGGACGCGAGGTCGTCGGGGACACCGCTGCCGCGCTCGTCAGGCTCTGCTTGGACGTCGACGCCAGCACCTGCCCAAATCGGCACGGACAGATCACCCAGCGTCACCTTGCCTTCGACGCCAGCGCTGGCGTTGAAGCCGTTCACCCCGAAGCCAACGCCCAGGAAGACGGTGACGGCGGCGGCCGCGTGCGGGCTGGCATGTGCCGTCGCCTTGGCGACGGTCTGCCGATCGTTGGTGAAGAGCGCAGAGGGCGCGAAGTCGAAGTAGATCTTTCCGTCGATGCCGTAGGTAAGGATGGCCTCGATCTCGAGCTTCATCGGGATCGGACCGATGGCGAACTGGACGTCTGCCAGCAGCTGGTTCTCTTCACCGTTGGGGCCGCCCAGCGAGATGCTGCGCCACGCCTCGGGCAAGGTAGCCATCGACAAGAGCTGCTTCGGCAGGTTTTGCAGCGTCTGCTGCAGCTCCTTGATCTGCTCTTCGTAGTAGGTGACGAACAGCTTTACGGTGTCGCGCGGCGAGAGCGTGGCGCAGTTGATCGCCGGGACGCCCGCCTTCGGGAAGTCGAGGGGCAGGTCCTTGGTGACCTGTGCGCAGAACCCAGAGGCGAAGTCCTGACCGTTCGTGCGGAGCGCGCTGTATTGGCGGATCAACTCCTGCGAGTCGCGCATCGCCTTCTTCACGCGCCCGGCGATCTTCTCGACCTTCAGTACGGTCTTCTCGCACTCGTCGGCGTCGAAGACTTCGTCCGAGTCGAAGGCCGGGCTGCGGCCCAAGATGGCCGGCAGGAAGTCTTGACCGAACACCTCCAGCTGCGTTCCTGCCGTCGAAAAGCGGCAGATGTTCGCGTTGACCTTCGCTGCCGCGTTCACGATCTCGATGTCGGGCTCCAAGCTGAGGAGCTTCATCTTGACGCTCGCGAGGAACGTGGCTGAAGCGCTCAGGTCGTAGCGCGACAAGCCGAAGGCGAGCGGGGTCGCCTTGTACGTGAGATCCATGCTCGGATCGAAGTTGAAGCGAATGAGCCCGGAGCCGCCGCTCTTGCCGACTTTGCCATCGGCTACGTCACGCTGCGGCAGATTGCCGTCGACCTCGTACTTGCACCACGGGTGGGCTTCCTTGCGGATGTCACTACAAGGTGAGGACAGGCAAGGAGCTGGGTCGGCGGGAAACGTGTTTTTGGGTGGCGTCTGCGACGGGCCCACGAACATGCTGGGCGTTGGCGCCCCGGGGGACGCCGCTAGGTTCGTACCCGAATCGACCTCGGGGTCGGAAGGGAACGAGGTGGTGTTGTCGCGGCAGATTTCCACGTCACCGCAGCGCTCGTTCGGGTCGTCCGACGGCGAGCAATTCGCCTGCGGGATACCGCAGCGCATCTGGCCGCGGCAGTTCGAGTCGTTGCAGACGCTGGCGTCGCCGTCGCAGCGGCGGCACTCGTAGTGGAGTCGGCAAACGCGACCAGCGGTGCACTGCGCGTCCGCCGTGCACGGGGGGCCAGTCAACACGACGTCGGTCATGTCGCACATGTGCCGGTCGGTGAACGGATCGCAGCGGGCGTCTGGCGGCGGAACGGTCGCGGCCCCCACGCACAGCGCCGTGCAATCTTGCGCCGGATCCACGCAGTCGCGCTTGCAATCGGCGACCTGTTTTTCGAATTTCGCGAAAGTGTCCGGCAGGACAGTATCGTTCGGGACGCAGTCCGGGGCGTCCTTCGGCGGATAGGCGTCGTCGTTCAGCTTGTCGCAAATGGGGTGCGGGAAGAAGTGGCACCAGTCGGGCTTGACAGTCGGCCCACCGTGGGTCGTGAAGGCGGCCCGCTCGCACACGTACGGCAGGGCTTGAGCGCAATCGCGATCTTCCCAAGCGCCGCGTGCGGACTTGGCCAGGACCGCGCCGCAATCCGGCGTGCTGGCGGGCTTGCCGCTGCTCCAGCTCGAAAAGCCGAAGTTGACTGGCGCGCCCGTCGCGCCCCCTTGCCAGAAGCTCGGACCATCGTTGTTGGTCGTGCTGCGCCAGCGCCAAGCACCCTCGACCGAACGGTCGTTGGCGCCCGTCCACGCTGCGCTCTGAACGAAGCGGGAGACGAAGTCGGTCTCGTCACGATCGTCGATCTGCAGCAGCCGCCGGCCGGCAACGCCGCCGCAGCGCGTGGCCGCTTGATCCCAAGTGGCGGCCGGGCAGAACCAGTACCAGCTGTCCTTATGGGCGCGTAGCACGCAGTTAGCCTCGGGTAGGCAGCCGCTGCCCCCGCCGCAGGTGCCGTTGCCGTCGCACACGCCGTCACCCCCGCAGGAGCCGTCGGTACAAGCTGTTCCGGCCGGTTTGAGACCAGCGCGACCCTTACAGCCACACTGACCGGGGCGCACGTTGTTCGGATCCAAACCGCAGGCTTCAGCGCAATCCGCGGTGCCGTCGCCGTCGGTGTCGGTGTCGACCACGCCACAGCCGCATTGCCCGGGGGCGGTCTTGGCCGCGTCAGTGCTGCATAGGTCGATGCAGTCGTTGGTGTTGTCGCCGTCGGTATCGCCCAGCGGGCACAAGAAGGACCAGTCGAACGGCAGGAACTTCACCTTGCAGTCCGAGAAAACGTGGACATTCTTGCCGAAGAACGCGCCTTCGTGCGCAGCGTTGTCGTTGGGCCGGCGCAGCTCGATGGTGCCCTGCGGCGCAACGATGGTGCCCAGGAACGCCGGCTCGACATACACCGTGCCGGTGCCGGAGTAGCCGAGCAGGAGCTGGCCGCGCGTGCCGTTCAGCTCTTTGAAGGGGCCCTTCAAGGAGACCAAATTCTTGACGTACACGAAGACGGGGCCGTCAGCCTTGTCGAGCTGGATTTCCGCCTGGGGCTCGGTACTGATGGAGTCGAAGTAGTACGTGCCGGTGCGTAGCTTGACCTTGCGACCCGAGAAGAGCGCCAGCTGCGCATAGGCACCGGGCGCCAGTGCTGGAATGGTGGTTGGCCCCGCAGTGAGGATGTAGTTGCCGCCATTGGTGGTCGGCCAAGCGACGTCCCACGTCGAATCGGCGCTAGAAATGGGCTGATTCTCGAGCTTGCCACCCACTACCGTGGAGCCGGCCTGCGCAGTGATGGTGCTGCCTGACTTGAGGAAGCCATCGATGACCGATTGGCCACCGCCGAGAAAGACGGAGGAATTGCTGCTGATGTTGGCGTGCGCCTTGATGCCGTTGGCCAGCTGCGTCTGCGTCGCGCCGAACGACACGATAGGGACGACCTTGCCCGCAACGCTCGCCTCCACTCGATCATCCAACCGGAGCGACGATGTGGCGCTGATGAAGGTGCCCGCGACGGGCGTCGCTGCTGGCGCCGAAACCGTGAAGCGAACCGGCATGGTCGCCGCTTGCGAGCTCGAACCGGCCTCGCTCTCGCTCGGCGGGCTTTCGCTACTGCAAGCGACCAGCCCCGCCAGGCCCACGAACGAGATCACCCCTACCCATGACCATCCACGCTTGCCCATGCGGCGCACCCTACCCGAACGGTGTCTAGCAAATCAAGACCACTGCAGCGCTGTTGTCAGCAACACGATGTCACTGAAATGCCTCGAATTCTGGCACGTCAGAACAAATGACGGAACCGGTACCAGTAAGAATGGAAACGGTCTCAGGTTCGGCCTTGCCGATTCGGCGAGCTACGTGTCAGAAGTATCCAGCGCCATGGATACCCGTTTGCGAAGTTGGGGAATGCTTGGCGTCTGGCTAGCTGCGTCGAGTGGCTGCGGAGGCTCAGAGCACGGCGATCCACAAGAGACCGGCGGCTCTGGAGCGCTCTCTGGCTCTCCTACCAGCGTCGCCGGTCAGGGCGGCACCGCCAACCCCATTGGCGGCCAAGCAGGGAGCGCTGGCCCCGTTGCTGGCAACGCAAGCACGGCCGGCTCCAGCCCGAGCGATTGTTCCGGCACCTTCGCGAACCCAGCTCCTGGTCTAACGGAGGAGGCCAGCGCAAAGCTGGGCAGCCCGGCGCTGTCACCCGACGCGTTGACGCTCTTTTACACGCGCACCAGCGGTGGCCAGGTCGGATTTCGCGCATCGACGCGAACAACGTTGACCGGAGTGTTTCCGGCAGGCTCGCCCGTTCCCGAGCTCGACGCGGCCTGCGAGACCGCGGAGGGCCGCAGCCTGGACCTCTCGGCAGACGGCTTGCGCGCGTACATCGCGTGCTATTCGGCGACGGCCGAGCCTCTGGGAGCCGCGACGCTCACCGTGGCCGACCGCGCCACTTTGACCGCGCCGTTCGTCCTGCGCACGGAAACGCTTCAAGTTGGACCAGGCGCCGCCATCAGCAAAGACGAGCTGACGCTGTTCACGTCGAGCGACGTCAACGCGGGCTTCAAGCCGCCGCGACTGTTCAAGCGGCCCAGCACCACAGGCGCATTTGGCGCGGGCGCCGCCATCCCGGGGCTGGAAGACAGCACGCTGACGGCGCCTGATCCCGCGCCTGACGGGCTGACTTTGTTGGGCGGGCTGACGGGCAGCGTGGTCGTAACCAGGCGCGCCAACGCCGGCGCGCCGTTCGCGGCTCCGACGGTGCTATTCGCGCCCGCCGACGCGACCCAACAGCTTGGCGCGCCCGAAATTTCTCAGGACTGCCGCCGCTTGTTCTTCGTGCGACAGACCAGCGCCGACGGGCTGACTACCTCCGAGCTGATGGAAGCCCGCCGCTAGGGTGCGGGCTCACTTGCCGCACGAACCGCCGGGGCAAATAGCAATGTCGGTGCTGCCTCGCGTGCCTTCGCCCTTCCAAGCCATCAGCAGGCGAGTGTGGCTAGCAGTGGGCTCGAGCGGTACGCACAGGATGCCAACCTTCATGACGCCTTCGTAGAGCTTCTCTTTCGCGGCTCCGCACTTTTCGTCCGCGCTCCATAGCTCGATGGTGTTCGAATTGTCGGGCGGCGCGCTAGTCACCTTGATCGAGAAAGCGTAGGGCTGGTTTGCCGTCAACGGGGTGGCAAGCTCGATGTCGCGCACCGACAGCTCCGTTCCAGCCGTAATGCCCGGGGCACCTGGCACGTACGTGAGGCAATTGGACATCGGTCCGCCGAAGTCCGCAAATACGTCGTTGGGGAAAACCAGCACGTCTCCTCCCATGCAGTGCTCGCCGACCGGCGCGCTAGCGCCAGCGCCACCGTCCGCGCTGCCGCCGCGACCGGACTGGCCCGTACCTGCGCTGCTGCTGCCCGCGGCGCTAGAACCAGCGTGACTGGAGCCGGCGCTGTTGCCGGAGCCACCCGCCGCGGAGCCAGCCGTGGACGAACCTGAACCACCCGCGACGACGGCGCCAGCAGAGCCACCGGCACCAGCGCTGCCGGGATTGCCGCCATCGTCATTGCCACACGCGGAGATGGGCAGGCCGATGGTCACCGCGAGCGCCAACGACCGCAGAGCACGTCCACCCGACTTCATCTACTGGTTGGTATCACCGGCCCGAACACCCTGCAACCGGTACCGGCACTTTGCATCGCCGCGCGATTTCTCGCGTGACGAGCGTCGTGCTACGAGGCCACGCATGGTTCGGGTTCGGGTGGCAGGCGTCTTGGTGTTCGTGGGCTGTTGCGTGGCGTTTGCGTGCAATCGGCCTGCAACGAGCAATGGCGCAGACTCCAACCCGTCGGCGTCGCCGCCAGCAATTGCGGGCGCACCGGCAGTCACGAGCCCAACCGCCAGCGCGCCGTCGCGCTGCGCCGAGATCTGCGAGCACGTGCGCCCGCTACGCTGTTCGAGTGAGCCGCAGTGTCTTTCTCAATGCAAAGAGATGAGTGGCGCAGCGGTTTGCCACGCCGAGATGCTCGGCGTGTTGAGCTGTATGGCCGGGGAGCCCGCGACCAGCTTCGAGTGCGACGCGGAAGTCGGCGCGGCCGCGCTGCGCGAAGGTGTGTGCGGGGCCGAGCAGGCGCGTTTCGCAGCCTGCTATGACGCTCGCTCTGGGAAGCCCTAGTTTAGTGGGCGATCACGCCCAAGCGGCCCCGCGCCTATTCGACGTGAGTACAGGCGGCGGGCGTGATGAGCGAGTTGGCGTCGAGCTGGATGCCTTCGGTTTGAGCCAGCGCGCGGCCGCTCAAGGTCGACCCGGTTTTCATGGTGATCGCCGTGCCCGAAACTACCGTTCCGACGAACTTCACCGTCTTTCCGATGGTGACTGATTTGGCGATGCGCCAGAACACGCCGCAGGCTTGAGCGCCATTTTGAAGCACGACCTCAGCGCCGTCCGCCACGTTGAGCGTCAGGTTGCCTCTAATGATGAAGAAGGCGTTGGGGTCGCCGCCAGCGTCCAGATAGACGTGACCATTCACCAAGACATCCGCGCTGAAGCTGTTCATGCACGTCACGCCCGGGTGGAGAGTGATGTCGCCCGTCAAACCGCCAACGACGTTCGTCAAATCCGTGTCGCAAGGGCGAGGATTGATATCGCCCACCAGGGCCGTCACGTCCTGCTGCGCGAGGATGGTGCGCTGACTGTTGGGCGCGAGGGAGTTCTTGCCGTACTTGGTGAACGTTGCTGCATCGAAGCCGGTGATACTGGATACCGCAGCCGCGCTGACGCCTAGCTCTCCGCCGATGACCGAAGTGTTGGCGGTCGTGATTGCGCTGTACGCAAGGGCCGCGAAAGTCTTGGCTTTTCCGACGCTGGGGCCATCGTAAACTGCGTCACCACTACCGCCCTCACCGCCGAAGGCGCTGCCGCCCTCGCCGCCGAAGGCGCCGCCCTCACCTGCGAAGCTGCCGCCCTCACCGCCGGCGCCACCTGAGCCGCCTTCGAAAGTCCCGGCGGCACCGGCGCTGGCGGCGCCGCCACGAGACTTGCCCCCCGCGCCGCCCTTGCCGGACGAGCCGCTGACGGCTTTCCCTCCGCTGCCTCCCGCGTCGAGATCGTCACTCGTGTCGTCGCCCGTACAAGCGACGAACAGGAACGCGGCCACGGGTAGTGCGAATACCGACACGGCCGAAGTCTTCGATCGGGAAGCAAGTGACATAGTCATAAGGGCGTGCCCATTGCACTAACCGAGCCGCTCCGAGTTTGCCCAAGGGAATGCCCCCCCAACTGGGACCAGCAATGGATCAGCGATGACACCAGCGTCGCGGTCGCCCCGCGCCGCGCAATCCTTGCGTGTGGCGACTTGGTTGCACGCACGCCACGGGCAACTCGCCCCGTCAAAATGCTGACGATCGGACGTAGCCTCCTCGCTTTCTTCTTCCACGTCACCGAGGCCTTCCCATGAAACGTCCCCTACTCATCCCATTGACACTGCTGGCGGGTGTCAGCGCGACCGCGCAGCACGCCAAAGCGCAAGAGCAGCCTGGCTATGCCGCCAGTGTTTTCGAACCGTCCGAGCGCGGCAGCGATTGGTTCGCCAACGAATCGAACGATTACCGCGGCAAGCTGCGGCTCGCTCTCGGAGCCGTGGGTGACTACGGCTACCGCAGCGTGATCGGCGCGCGTAACCCGGACAAAACCATTCGAGCGTCGCTGCTGCGCAATCAAGTGCTGGTGCACGCTGGCTTCAGCTTGCTGATAGCCGAGCGCGTGCGGCTCGCAATGAGCATCCCGGTGCAGCTCCATGCCTTCGGTCACCCGGCCACGCGCAACGGCATCGACTATTTGCCGCCGGTGCACCAGCAAAGCGCCGGCGACATCCGAGCATCTTTGGATCTGCGGCTCGCCGGTGAGTACGGGGGCCCTATCTCGCTCGCGGTCGGCGGCTCGGTTTTCTTCCCGCTCGGCCAGCGCGAGCAATTTACGGGTGACGGCGTCACGCGCTTCGCGCCACATCTGAACATCGCGGGTGACGCGGGCGCATTCGCGTACGCCCTGCGCGGCGGCTACGAGTACCGCGAGCTCCGCCTCAATTACATCGACACCCAGCTCGGCGACACCATCACTTTCGGTGGCGCAGTCGGCGTGCGTTTCGCTGACAAGCGCGTCCTGCTCGGTCCCGAGCTCTATGGCAGGACCATCATCGAGGGCGGTGCCCACGAGCACGACACACCGATCGAGATGCTACTGGGCGCGCACGTAAAAGCCGGAGCTGGCATCCGCATCAACGCGGGCGCGGGCACGGCTGTCGACCGTGGCTTTGGCGCGGCGCGCTTTCGCGGGCTCTTCGGCGTCGAATGGTTTCCGGAGCCGGCGCGCCCCGATTTGGACAAGGACGGCGTGTATGACGACGAAGACGCTTGCCCGAGCGCGGCGGGCTTACGCACCAGCGACCCTGCGACCAATGGCTGCCCTCCTCCTCCGCCCGATGGCGATCGCGACGGCATCCTCGACCGCGACGACGCCTGCCCCGCCTTAATGGGCGTAGCCACGAACGACCCGAAGACCAACGGCTGCCCGCCTCCTCCCCCGGATCGCGACGGCGACGGTGTGCCCGACAACGAGGATGCCTGCCCGGACGTCGCAGGGGTGCGCACCCAGGATGCCAAGACCAATGGTTGCCCGCCGGACCGCGACGGTGATGGTATTTTGGACCAGGACGACGCCTGCCCCGACCTCGCGGGCCTCAAGACGGACGATCCCAAGAGCAACGGCTGTCCCGACACCGATCGCGACAAGGACGGCATCTTGAACGACGCCGACGCTTGCCCGGATCAAGCAGGTCCGAAATCGGACGAGGCGAAGAGCAGCGGCTGTCCGCGAGTCTTCATCAAGAACGGCCTCATCCGCATCCTGGAACAGCCGAAGTTCGACTTCAACAAGGCCAAGATCAAGCCGGAGAGCGACTCGCTGCTCACCGAGGTCGCCAAGGTGATGGCAGATCACCCCGAGATCAAGCGAGTCCGGGTCGAGGGTCACACCGACAACAAGGGCGGGGGCGCGTACAACATGAAGCTGTCGCAGCAGCGTGCCGACTCGGTCATCACGTGGCTCAGCAGCCATGGCATCTCGGCTGATCGTTTGGTCGCCAAGGGTATGGGCTTGACCAGTCCGCTCGTGCCCAACGACAGCGAGCTGAATCGCGCTCTCAACCGCCGCGTCGAATTCCACATCGAAGACCAGGTAGAGACCGTCAAAGAGATGGTCAAAACCGTCAGCGGCCAAACCGTCGTCGCGCCGCCCAAGGCCGCGGTCCAGCCAACGCCGCTAGCACCCGCCACGACCGCGCCTAAGCCGTAACAGCGCGAGGGCCAGCGGGAGGAACAGGCGATCGGCCACGGCCGTCGCCTGTTCTTCGCCTTGTCGCCCTTGGTCTTGGCCTTCGCCAAGGTCGGGGCGTCGGTCACATGTGTTAGCCCCGAGGGCGAAGCGCGCCTCGGGGTCGCGAACGTAGCCAGGTCCCGCGTCGAGACTTACAAAGCGGGGTCGGCGAGCACGAAGCTCGACACGGCGTTGCCGAGCGTGTCGCCCGGCTTTTGATCTAGAGCCGAACGATAGAGTGGCGCACCGCGATACGCGACTTGCAGCCGCCCATCGCCGCGCAAGAACAGCGAAAAGTCAGCGCCCGCGAAGCTCGACGGCAAGATGAAGCGATCGAGCGTGAACGGTGGCCACTCGCGACTGCAGCTCGCATCGCAAGCGCTGAGCGGCACGGCACCATCGCTGACCGTGTCGGACGTCGAGCGATAGAGCGCGTAGCCCTCACCGTCGCTGATGTACTTGACGGTGACGGCAGCAGCGAGACTCTTCTTCATCAACATGACGTTGTAAAACGGCACTTTGACCGCATGCCATAGTGTGGCAATGCCCTGACCCAGCAGCTGTCCGGCTTCCTCGCTCGCGTACGTGTAGAGCGGCCAGCCGTGATAGGTCGATTGCTCCGGCAAGTTTGCAGGCGTGAAGTCGCCGAGCTCCGCGTCGCTCACGCCGACCGCCAATGCGCGCGAACCGGCGGAGAAGCTGGGCCAAGTTGTTGTGCAGGGCCCGGCACAGGCCGTGACGGGTGCGTTCGCACAGTCCCCCGGCACGTCGGAGCCGAACATGTACAGGGTACGGCCTGAGCCGTCGGTCAGGTACGCGCCGATCGCACGACTTTTTAGCAGATCGACGTCCACTGCCGCAGCGCCGCCCGAATCCGAACCTGCGGCGCCGGCCTCCGCTGCCGTATGAAAGACGCATGCGGTGGGCAACGTGCCGCCTTCGCCGCCCGCGCCGCCGCCGCCCGCGCTTCCCGCAACGCCGCCGGTGTCGCCGCCTTGCCCGGCCGTGTCAGAACCGGCGATGTTCGAGGTACCGGCGGTTGTCTGGATGCCGCCAGTCGCGGCTCCACTGGTGGCGCCGCCGGCTCCACCGCGGCTCGACTTTCCGGCGGTTGCGCTTGGATCGGTTGTCTGATCATCGTCACCGTCGCAGGCCCATGTGGCGCTTACCGCGGCGACTGCCGCCAAAGCGAGAAGGGTGGACCTGGAGAGCGCGGCCGTAGCAAAGCGTTTTCGAAGCATTATGGACGGCAGCCTTGAGCAAGAGTCGGGCCGCGAAGGCGACGCAGGCCCGCCGCAGGCTACGCTTGCCCGAATTTCGCACCTGGTTTGGAACCCAAACCACCGGCTGCCCGACGCGCGCGCCTTTCTCCCCGCCCCATTCGCCACACGCGTAGCAAAAAGACCCGAGACGGACAGCGCGACCTTAGTTGCTGACGCCAGCGTCGGCTCGATCAAAGGCGAGATGCGCGGAGTTTGTAGTGTTTTCCCGCAGGTTGCGCGCCAGCCCCAGCGGAAGGCATGACGCCCGAGCCCGCGGCACTGCTCTTGCTTAACCGAGGCGCCGCGTCCCAACACTTTATCGTTGCTTCACGAGACCCCTATGCCCGAACTTAATTCATACGTCCCAGAGCCAGCCCGCCAACCGGAGCTAGCGGTCGGAGCAGTGGTGGGAGGCAAGTACCAAATCGATGGTGTCTTGGGCTCGGGCGGTATGGGGGTCGTTCTCAGCGCCACTCATCTGGAGCTTGGCGCGCCCGTCGCCATCAAGGTCGTGCGCGACGAGCTGGCGCGTAACGAGGAGGTCGTGGCGCGCATGCTGTTCGAGGCGCGAGCGGCCGCCAAGTTGCGCGGGAGCCACGTGGTTCGGGTGATGGACGTCGCACGTCTGGAGTCCGGTGCGCCCTACATCGTCATGGAACATTTGGTCGGGCGCGACCTCGCGGGACTGCTGATTGAGCGCGGAGCCTTGCCCATCCAGGACGCGGTCGACTACCTGCTGCAAGCCTGCGAAGGTCTGGCGGAGGCCCACGCCCTCGGCATCGTTCATCGCGACCTGAAGCCCGAGAACCTGTTTCTGGCGAGCACGCCCGAGGGCGTCGTGGTCAAAATTCTCGACTTTGGCATCTCGAAGGAGATTGGTCCGGTCGCGCGGATCGGGCCGCGCACGGCTCTGACCACTGCGGGCTGCGCCGTCGGCTCGCCTTACTACATGTCGCCGGAGCAAATGCGTGCGTCGCAAAAGGTCGACACCCGCGCCGACATCTGGTCACTGGGAGCCATTTTGTTCGAGCTGCTGACCGGTCGGTGCCCGTTCGAGGGCGAGACGATGCCGATGGTTTACGCCAACGTGCTCAACGAAGAGGCACCCGCGCTGCGTTCGTTTTCTGCACAGGCGCCGGAACAGCTAGACGCGATCGTGCGCTGCTGTTTGCAGAAGGACCCAGAATTACGTTTCGAAAGCGTTGCGGCCCTAGCGTTAGCCCTACGCGAATTCGCAAGCGCCGACGGGCAGCGCGGGATGGACCGCAGCGCGCGGCTGGCATCGGGCATTAGCGTTAAGCAGGACCGGCGTTCGGCCTCGAGCATGCCGCACCTCGACGCGCTGCGTCTTTCAGCCTGCTCATCACCTACTTTGCAATCGGCGATGAGCAGTACGCCCATTCGCGGAAGCGCCCTGCCCCATGCCGAGGTCGTCGGAAGACCTTCGCGGAAGCGACTTGGCGCGCTGGCAGTCGTCGCAGCAACCGTCGTTCTGGCTGGCAGTGCGCTGGCTGCACGGCAATTCGCGCGCACGCCTCACGTCATACCGGCTCAACCCGCTGCCATGGTCGAGCTAGTACAGGTGCCCCCGACGCAGCTGGCTCCGTCACCCACGGTACTGGTCGCGGACCTACCTCTCGAAGCGCCACCGCCTACAGACAGCAAGCCGCCCGCCGCCACGCGAAAGGTCTCCCGGCCCGCGCCGGTTTCGACTCCCGTCGCGCCCCCCAAGGACCTCGCGGTGCCAGGCGCGCCAGCAGCCGCCCGCGGCCAGGCGGCCAACTCGAACGAACCGCAAGCTGCGGCCCGACCCTCGGAGGTTGATAGACTGGGCGGGCGGTACTAAACGAGTTTCGAGCCAGCTGATGAAACTACGATTGCTCGCTTTCTCTGTGCGTACGTGTTTGTCCGTTATCGCCTTAACTGCCATTTCGTCGGCGCAAAGCTCGCTCAGCGACAAGGCGTCGGCCGAGGTGCTCTTCAACGAGGGCAGAATCTTGGTGACGGGCGGCAGCTACGCCGAGGGTTGCAGCAAGTTCGAGGGTAGCCGAGAGCTCGAAGCGACGCTGGGCACCAGTCTGCACTTGGCAGACTGCTACGAACGCTTGGGAAAAACCGCTAGCGCGTGGGCGCTCTTTAAAGAGGGCCAGCATATGGCCCGCCGGCAAGCTGACAGCGAGCGCGAGGAAGTGGCGC
>JAYUYU010000878.1:0-8602 GCA_043752365.1 Myxococcales bacterium
GCCAGCAAGCGCGGCGCTGCTGGCGTTGCAGCGGCTCCTCCCTCGTCGGCACCGGCGCTCGGTAAGTCCCTCGTGCCGCCGCTTCCCCCGCCGCCGCTTGCGCTACCGGCCGTTGGCTCTGCTGTCCCGCCGCTGCCGCTGGTGCTGTCGCTGCGGGCGAGCAGCACCTCAGGTGTGCAGCCGGCGCTCAGCATACAGGCGGCCGTGACCATGCCTGCGGCGAGCAGGTTGAAAGCTTCAATCCTCATGGCTCTGCGCTCGGCGGCCCACCAACTTTAGCCCCAAAGCGGCGTCGGCGCGCAGCCTTCCGACGCTGAAATCGACGAATGCGCGCACGCGGGCCGGGGCCCGACGCCCCTCGCGGTACACGACGTGAATCGGGATAGGCTCGGCCTCGTAGTCCTCCAAAATGACGCGGAGCCGCCCAGTTTGGACGTGGCTTGCCACCATGTACGACAGCGCTCGAGTGATACCGGCGCCAGCCACGGCGGCGTCGATGCCGACCTCCGAGCTGTTGACCAGTAGCGCGGCGCGTGGCCGGAAAGCCAGCGGCTTGCCCTTGTGCACGAAGCCCCACGCTGGTGGCGCACGCTCGGTCGAGAAGACGAAGCTGCGGTGCTCGCTCAGCTCACGCGGAGTCCTGGGTGTGCCGTGTTTTTTAAGGTAGCTGGGCGCTGCGCAGGTCACGCGTCGCACCGCGCCTACTTTGGCGGAGGTCAGCGTCGAATCGCTCAGCTTGGCGATCCGGACCGCAACGTCCATGCCTTCGTCGATCAGGTCGACGACTTGGTCGACCAGCAGCGCGCGCGCCCTTACCTCGCGGTACTTCGCCAAAAAATCGACCAACAGCGGCCCGACGAACAGGCGCCCGAACATGACCGAGGCCGTGACGCTGAGCAGCCCGCGCGGTTTGGCGTGCTCACCCGAGACGGCGGCTTCTACGTCCTCGACCTCGGCCAGCAGACGCTTGCAATCGCCCAGGTAGCGCGCACCAGCCTCGGTGACCCGAACCTTGCGCGTGGTGCGCTCGAGCAGGCGTGCTCCCAAGTGCTCTTCCAGCGCGGTGATGGACCGCGTTACGACTGGCGGCGAAATGCCGAGGCGCCGGGCCGCTGGCGCAAAGCCTTCCTCTTCGGCCACCGCTACGAAGGTTTGCATCAGCGTCAGGCGGTCCATGCATTGTTCCTGAATTAGGAAGAGTATCTTGTCAACGACGGGGATTGTTGTCGCTGGCGCAGCGCCCCACGATGCCACGCATGAAGCCGAGCCAAGCCATTCGCCTCTACCGCCACCCTGTTTCGGGCCATTCGCACCGCGTGGAGCTGGGTTTGTCGTTGTTGGGCCTGCCCTACGAGCTGCTACACGTCGACCTGTTGCAGGGAACGCAGAAGCAACCCGAATTTTTGGCCAAGAACGTCTTCGGCCAAGTTCCGGTGATCGAGGACGGCGAGCTGACGCTGGCCGACAGCAACGCCATCCTGGTGTACCTGGGCGAGCGCTACGACGAAGCGGGTCGTTTCTGGCCGCGCAGCGCGCCCGGCAAGGCGGCCGTGCAGCGTTGGTTCTCGATCGCGGCGGGTCCGCTCGCGGCCGGCCCCGCTGCCGCCAGGCTGGTGCGCATTCTGGGCGCCAAGCTGGACTACGAACGCGCAGTTGGCATCGCTCTACCACTGTTCAAAATCCTCGATGCAGAGCTGACTTCGCGACCCTTCTTGGTGGGGGCCGCACCAACGTTTGCCGACGTGGCCTGCTACGCCTACGTGGCGCGCGCGCCCGAGGGCGACATCTCGCTCGAACCCTACGCGGGCTTGCGCGGTTGGCTCGGCCGCATCGAGGCGCTGCCGGGCTTCGTGGCAATGCAGGTCAGCGCCAAGGCGTAGTCATGTCCGGCCCGTCGCTGCCAAGGCTTCGTAAGACAGTCGGTTGGAGTCACGCCGCATCGCCGTTTCACGAAGGCGAGCAGCAAGTGCAAGCGCGGGTTGGCGTGCGAGAGCGCGTCGAGCACCTGGGGCGCAACTTGGTGCGCGACTTCATGCCCGACGAATACCGCGAGTTCTTTGAAAGTTTGCCGTTTCTGGTCGTGGGCAGCGCGGACGCGCAGGGGGCGCCATGGGCGTCGCTGTTGCCGGCTGAACCGGGCTTCGTGCAGGCTGCAGGCGCGCGCAGGCTGCTGGTTCGAGCCGAGCCATTGCCGGGCGATCCGCTCGCTGGCAACTTGCTGCTGGGTGCGCCGCTGGGGCTGCTCGGTATCGAACTTACGACCCGGCGTCGCAATCGCGTCAACGGTCGCATCGCGCAATTGAAGGGTCATGAGTTCGAGGTATCGGTCGAGCAAGCCTTCGGCAACTGCAAACAATACATTCAGGCGCGCGCCGGCGCTTTCACCCAACCCAGCGCACGCCTGTTGCCAGCGCTTGAAGGGCCAATGCTCTCTGCCGAAGCGCTCGCGCTCCTGGCCCGCACCGATACCGCGTTTATCGCCACCAGCTCGCGCGAAGCCGCGCGTGGCGGCGCGGAGGGTGTCGACGTGTCGCATCGCGGTGGCCGCCCTGGCTTCGTGCGCGCCGAGCTAGTCGACGGCGCGACGCACCTGACACTGCCGGACTTTTACGGCAACTTCATGTTCAACACCTTCGGTAACCTCGAAGTGAATCCGCGGGCGGGCTTTCTGGCGCTGGATTTCGAGTCGGGCGGAGTGTTGTCGCTGACCGGTAGCGCGCGCGTGATTTGGGACGGCCCGGCCGTGCAGGCGTTCCAGGGAGCCGAGCGTTTGCTGGAACTGCAGGTAAAATCTGGCTGTTTTTGGCGTGGTTTGCTACGCGGGTGGTCAGCTGCCCAGCCTTCGCCGCAGCTGCGTGGCACTGGCACTTGGAGTGAAGCCACGCGGAGCAGGTGAGCTCGGAGCGCGCTAGCTCACAATTTTTTATACTTACCGGTGAAAGGATCCTGCTTACAGGGAAAGGGCGTTGCGTTGGCGGGGCGGCCCGCGCTGTTCGGGCGAACCTGGCCCGAGAACGGATCGCTGAAGCAAGTCGTGCTGGCGCCAGCCGGTTTGGGCGCAGCCGCCGCGGCGGGCGGGCTAGCGGCGACGGGCGCGGCCACCGAGTCGGGCTTTGCCGAAGTCGCTGCTGGCTCCTTGTGTGTTTCGACGTTTGCGGGCGGGCGCTTGTTCGAGGTGGGCTTGGCGGCGGCGCTGGCGACCGGGATAGTCGACTCTGGAGCGGGCGCGAGCGCAATGTCGCGGCTGGGTGCTGCCGCTGCTGCAGGCGCTGCGGCGCTCGCCGACCCTTCGGCGCTGGCGGCGCTCGACTTGGGCCGCATCACCAGCACGGTGGTCGCGATAGCACCGAACAGCACCAGGACTGCGAGCAAGAGCCACGGCAACGCGCTCGAGCCTTTGCGAGGCACAGCCTCTAATGCTTGCGACGTGTTGATGGACGACACCGAGGCTGCGGCGCCGTGGCCAGTCAGCACGGGCGCTCCACCCGGGTTGGCGGGGGCGGCGAACGTGTGCGCTCCAACGGCGCCCGACACCAGGTCTTTCAAGCGGCTGGCCAGCTCCTGCGCGCTAGCAAAACGCTGTTCTGCCTCGCGGTTGGTGGCTTTCGCGAACCAAGCGTCGAAGCCTGGAAGCTGCAGGCCTTGCGAGGACGGCGCCGGAATCGGCCGCGCGCAAATGTTGAGCAGCAGCTCGCCGAAGGTCGAGCCGTCGAACGGTCGCACGCCCGTCATGCACTCGTTGGCAATCACGGCCATTGCCCAGAGGTCGGTGCGGAAGTCGACGGCCTTCTTGCCCTCCACTTGCTCGGGGCTCATGTAGTACGGCGTGCCCATGGTGACGCCGGTACGCGTCTCCATGCCGCCGAACTGCGACTGCGGCGTCTTGGCGATGCCGAAGTCCAAAATCTTCACCAGCTCCTGGTCGTCCTCACGCACCAAGAAGATGTTGTCGGGCTTCAAGTCGCGATGCACGATGTCGGCCGAGTGCGCTCGGCCCAGCGCGCGCGCCACCTGCGTGACGATTGCGACCGTGCGCTCGGGGCTAATCCGCTTCTCACGTTCGAGGCAGCTCGCTAGGCTCTCGCCCTGCATCAGCTCCATCACCAAATAGGGTGTGGTTTCGTGCAACCCATAATCGAGCACCTGCACGACGTGTGCGCTGCGTAGCGACGCGGCTGCCTGAGCTTCTCGTCGAAAGCGCTCTGCACCTTCGGGCGTCGCCGCAATCGCCGGATCCATCAGCTTGACCGCGACCCACGAGCGCAGCGCCAGGTGCTCGGCCAGCCACACCGAGCCCATCCCGCCCTTACCGAGTTGGCGCTCGAGTCGATAGCGGCCAGCTAACACGCCCTGCATCCGTACAACCCTGCCAGGGCGGCTGATTTGGGTCCAGCGCACGCGAGTGGCGCCGCGCTTTTTCGAGGGTCAGCGGCAGCGTGCCGAGCCGCCGTTGTCTCTGGCTGAGGCTGGCACTACGCTCGGTCCCATGCTTTCCGCAGTGGGAACGAAGCGATTGGCGTGTGCCGTGGTGCTGGGCGCGGCGTTGGTGGTCGGTTGCGCTGGCCGCTGGCTACCCGCCAACAGCTACGAAATACCAACCCAAACCCAGCCGCAGGCAAGCTTCGCGACGGTGCTAGAGGTCACGAACGCCAAGGGCTACACGGTCGTCTTCAAGGACGAAGCCAGCAAGAAGGCGCGCTTGCAGGCGAAGTCGAACGGCAAGTCCTTCATCGACGTCGAGGTCCTGGCCGGCCAGGTCAAGCTGGTACCAGCGGGCGCCCTCGCGCGCGGTGGCAAGGTGCACCGTGTGCTCGCCAACGAAGTGAGCAACCTGGAGGCCGACTTGAAGCAACGTTTTGGCGGTGGTGCGGCAGCGCCCATTGCGGGTGACAGCAGCGCTCCGGCGCCGGCCGTGGCCGACACCGGCGGCATGCCGCAGGCTTGGAGCGAGCCTGCTTACGACCCCAGCGTGTGGGGCAACGGCAACTTCACCTGCTTGCCAGTGCGCGTCCCGGCCGAGCATCAGGCGGCCCTCACGCTGCAGCTGTCGAATGGCGAGAAGGCCGATCTGCAGCTGTCGCTCGCTTACGCGCCAGAGCTGTGTCGTTCACCCACGCAGTGCAAACAGCCCGGCGGTTGCCCCGCGCTCGGCATTGGCGACAGCGAACGGGTCAAGCGCATCGCCGCCCGCCTCTCCAAAGGTGAGATTGGCGCCCAAGCAACGTTGCTCGACGGCGGCAAGCCGGTCGCCAACATCGACTTGGCGCATCATGGCTCCATCGTTCAAGCCACGACCGAGATCAAGCCTTAGCAGTGCGTGCTTTGGCGGCGCTTCAGCGCGCCGCCAGGTCCAAAATGGTGGCTTGCAGCCCGATCACGACTCGCGCCAGCTGCTCGAAGTCGATGTGCTCGGGCGTGTCGCTGAGTTGGTGGTAGTTTGGGTCGCGGAACAACGCCGTGTCGGTGACCATGATGGCGGGGTAGCCGACTTGCCAAAACGCCCAGTGGTCGGACCAACCAATGCCAGGTAGCGCGGCCGGCAGCGACGCGCCTTCAGAAGCAATGCTGGCGTGAGCGCGAAAGCTAGCGACGCTTTCACGCACTAGCGTACGCGACGCCAGGTTGCCGACGAAGCCAATGAAGTTGCCGCGGTCCGGATACAGCGCGCTCAGCGGCGCCGGGTATTTTTGCGAGCCTGGCGCGTTCGAAAAATAGCCCATCGTCTCGAGTGAAAGCATGGCGCGCAGGCGCTCGCTGCGCTGCTGGCAACCGCGCGCGTGATGCAGCGAGCCCATGGTTTCACTACCATAATGCGGCATTTCTTCGTTGGCGAAGAGCACGATGCGAATCGGCAACTCGTGCGCTACCTGGGCGAGGCGCTGGGCCAGCACCAGCGCGGCTGCCGTGCCGCTGCCGTTGTCGTTGGCTGCGGGGGTGCCGCCCGGCGCGCTGTCGTAGTGCGCGCCGACCAGCACGATGGGGCCTACTTTGCTGCCCGGCAAGTCGAGCACCAGATTCGCGGCGTCGCCGGGCGCGTTCGGAATCGGTTCGCGCGTGAGCTTGACGCCCGGCAGTACTGCGAGCGGCGCCAGCTCGGCGTGCAAGTAGCGCTCTGCGCGCAACAGCGAGTCGCCCTCGGTCGCGCGACGCACGCCGATCGTCACCGCTAGTCGAGTAACGTGGCGACGCAGCTCATCGGTTGCCAAGCGTTCGGCGTCGCTCAGGCGCGGAGCGGGTCCGCGCATTGAGTCGCCGGGCATCGGAATGCCGTACAGCAACAGCGCCCCAAGCATTGCCAACGACCCCAACACCACGCCCGCGGCAATTCGTGCGGCGCTTTTCGCGAAGTGATTTGCTGTAGTGGTTCGAATTACCGTCACGACTGTGATCCGGGTCTAGTTGTATTCGAATTTGCGGCTCATTGCGCAATAAGGAAGGTCCAGGTGGTTACTGCACCTCTCTTGTTGTGACACGCGGACGGTGTCAACCTCTGGACTGTCGAAAACAACGCGCGACAGTGCGCTGCTGTTTCGCCAAAAAGCCGAGCTCAAGATGAAAGCAAACGTTCGCTGCGGCGCGCTGGCATGCTTGTTGATTGTGGGCTGCAACCCGCCCGACACCGATCTCTTCTGGGGCGACTCACCGCAGCCCCTCGAAAACGGCGCGGCCGGCAGCCCAGCCACGGGTGGCGTCAGCAGCGCAGGCAGCAGCGCCAGCGCGGGCGGGGTAGCGGGCACCTCAATTCAAGCAGGCGGTACCTCGGCCAGCGCGGGTGGTCCGGTCGACATCGGCACGTCGGGCAGCGCCAACCCTCCCGTCGACCAGGGCATGGCGGGTGCGTCCGACGGCGCTGGCGGCAAGGCCGAGCCTCCCAAGCCACTCGAGCCAGTCTGTGGCAACGGCAAGTTGGAGGCGGGCGAAGAATGCGACGACGCCGGGCACGCCGGCGAAGATGGCTGCACCGCGTGCCAGGTCGTGTGCAGCGATTTTGGCGAGGGCACGCTCGAGTCCGAAGATCACCATTGCTACAATGGCTACAACGCCGCGGACTTCGAAGGCGCCCAGCAGGCGTGTCAGGAGCGCGGCGCACACCTGGCCACAATCAGGAGCTCAGCCGAAAACAAGCTGGCTCGCAGCCTCGTCGACAACTCCAAGTGGATTGGCGGCTTCGAGAACGTGAGCCCCTCCGCGGAAGGTACGGGCACGTACACTTGGCTCAGCGGCGAGCCGTTCACCTACACGAACTGGGCTTCGAGCGAACCCGACCAAGGCAGGTACCGTTGTCCTGGCGCAAGCGGCCCCGGCTCCAGCGAGGCCTGCTACGAGCACTGCGTTTCGATGACCGGCGATGGCACTTGGGCCGACCAACCCTGCGATCTCTACGACGGCTACGTCTGCGAATGGGAGCCCGCGGGGAGCAAATAGTGATTACGGCGCGCCGGCGCCGTCCGCTGGCAGCAGCTTGGCCAAAGTGTCCGCGGACGTGACGAGCCGGAGCCAGGCGGGCCCTCGCAACGTTGGGGGAAGCACCGCATAGTCTCGCAGCGCTTCGGCAACGGCGGCGAAGGCCTCGGCGACCGTGCCCCGCCGGGGCGTCCAAAAGGCGGCCATGACGTAGCCGCCCGCGGGTGCCGGGTGTGCCGCGTGGTACCAAACGCCATCGAACCCTGTCCTTTTGCAGGAGCTGAAATCGGCAGTCAGAGTCGCCAAGCAGAGTCGTGGAAGACGTGCGGCGGTGCCAGCGGACAGCGGTGCCGAAAACACGTCGATGCCACTGCCACCACGGATGTGTACGACCACTTCGGCCTCGCGCTCCGGACTAAGCTGGACGATCCAGACTGCGTGGCGATTGCTGAACGCCGGTTCGAAGAGCACCTGGCACCGGCGCACTTGTTGCTCATCGAGTAGCCCGCGCGCATCGTCGAACGAGACTTCCGGAATGCCTCTCGCTCGGTCTTCGACGCGAGGTGCACCCAACCCAACTTGAGGTCGTGGGCAGCTGGTGCACGAGTTGAGCAAGGTCGCGAACGTGAACAGTAAGAACCGCATATGAAACCGTGACCCGCCAGCACGCGCGCGCTTGGGTGGGCGCCGCGTGACGACGGCGTCGTCAGCCTGGTTAGCCCGCGTCGTCGAATGGCTTGCGAAGCTTGGTCGAGACGGGGGAGTAGCCCAGCGCCTGATAGAAGGCGCGTGCGTCGTCGTTGAATTCGTAGACGCCCAACTCAATCCACTTTGCGCCACCACGGCGCGCCCAACGCTCGGCGTCGCGTGTCAGCGCCGTTCCGACGCCTCGTCGGCGCCAAGCCTCGGCGACGGCAATGTTGTCGAGCACTCCCCAGCGTTGGTGCGCAAAAATGCCAAAATCTGGCGGATTGCGCAGTAAGGCAGTCGCAACACCGACAAGCTCGTCGTCCGCCACCGCGACCAGTATCGTTGAATCCTCGCTGTTCAGCAGCCGCTCGAAGAACCCCTTTGACCTGGGCTCTGCAGCCGGCTTACGAAACATCCAAGGCACGTTCACCCGGTGCAGCTCATCCACGGCGCCGAGCACAGCGCACATGCCAGCGTAGTCGCTCAGGGTGGCGGTTCGAACTATGAA
>JAYUYU010000879.1:0-8599 GCA_043752365.1 Myxococcales bacterium
TCGAGCACGGGCGGGAGTGAGCAATGGGCGTGCCGCCGCGGCAAGCGCCCGTTGGCCCTGCTATCATCGAGGCTCGTGAAGCGGCTGTGGAACGTCGGACACGCGAGCTGCGGGCGGTTCGCCACGCTGAGCGCGCTCGGGTTCGTGCTGCTGAGCGCGTTCACGGCCGAGGCGCACGCCGAATCCTTCGTGCGCCGCCTGGCCGAACGCGCGCTCGAACGAGGCATCACGCAAGAGACGCGCGGCGATATCGCCCAGGCTCTCACCAGCTACGACGAAGCCGTTCGCACCGATTCGACGCTGGGCGCGGCCGCCCTGCGCCTGGGCGCGTTGCGCGAACGCATGGGCGACCGCGACGAAGCCGAGCTCCTCTATAGCCGCGCCGTGGGGGCGCCCGACAGCAGCGCGGACGCCTACTACGCCCGGGCGCTCCTACGCAGCTCCGCCCAACGCCGGCGCGAGGCCGTCGCCGACCTAGCAGAGTCCGTGGCGCTCTCGCCCAGGCCCGAGCGCCTGCGCGTGCTCGGCGGCTGGTACGTCGAGGCGCGCCTTTGGCCTGCCGCGCTCGCCGTCTGGCGTACCCTGGCGGCCGAAGCCGAAGCCAATGGCAGCGACGCCCAGCGGCGCGAAGCTCGGCTCACGGTGGCTGCGCTGTCTTGGCTCACCAGCGACGCCGATCCAGTCCTGGCCGGCGCCACTTCCAAAGACTGGGTGCGACGCTCGCTGTCGCGCGTTGCTCGCTCCGTTAAAAGCGAAGCTCAAGGTGTGCGGAAGCTGACACCCTGATCGTCGGACGCCAGCACCGGGTACGTGTCGCTACCCTTCACCGCGCCGCCGTACAGCAGCAAGCGGTCCCCCAGCGAAAGCAGCCGCGAAGGCGCACGGCGCGCCAGCGAAAGCTCCGGATACTCGCTGGCGTCGAAGGCCACCACCGCGGGCGTGAAGCTGCGGCCCTCGTCGCGGCTCGAGACCACGCGCACCACGCCGTCTTGGGCGCTGCTGAGCACCACGGTGCCCTTGAGCTTGGCCACGTCCACGCCGCTGGCGGGGGCGGCCAGCACGCTTGCCGGCAGCGGCAGCTCACCACATTGACCGCCAAACGGGCACAAGCGCAGGTGCAGGCGTTCGCGGTCGGCGGTCAGCACGACCAAGCTGCGCTCGTCGCAGCCCGTGCCCAGCAACCTTTCGGCCATCGGCGAAAGCTCGCTGGTTTGCGGCTCACCGCCTTCCAAGCTGAACAGCACCTGCTGCGAGCTGCCGTCTTCACGCGGAGTCAATCGGTACACGCGACGGCCGTCCTGACTCGCGCAACGTTCGGCGTGCGTCTCGAACACGTCGCCGCGGCGAGCTAGCAGACGAAAGGTGACGCCGCGATCGCTGGTCGTGTACAGGGCCGTGTCAGAACCCGCGCCGAGCGCGAGACCGAAGCCGCTGCCGTCACGCCAGACGTTGCGATAGATGCCGCTCTTGGCGGGTAGCCCACGCCCCACCGCGGGCCTGGGCGGGCCCGGCACGTGCGCCGCCTCGACCGCGCCGAGCGACGGCTTCATCAGCTGCGTGTAACCACCGCGCGCGAAAGGCCAGGCGTCTGCGAACAGCTGAGCCAGCGGCGCGGCCGAAACGCCAAGCTCTGCTAGCGGCGTCCCCCGCCCGCTGTACTCGCGGAAGTCCGCCGCGGTCAGGTTGTGGGTACGCTCGACCTCGACGCTACGAGTCACGCCGAGCGCTAGCTTGGAGCAGCGATGGAAGGGCTTATCAGTCGGCGCCGAGGCGATCAGCCGGCGCCGCACCAAGCGCTGAAAGTCGCTGTCGCGATCGCGAATCAGCGTGGGCCCGGTCGGGCCGACCATGCACAGACCGTAATTGGCGGTGGCGACGGTGGCGTCGTGCAGTCGAAACGCCGCCTGCATGCGCGGGTAGCCGCTCCACAGTCCCCACGCGACCAACGCTAGGATCAGCACGAAGCGCAACCGCAGCGGCGGGGCGCGTACGCTGGGCGCGACAGCCACAGGGGCCGAAGCCGAAATGTGCATGAGCCCCCTGAAACTATTCAGCTTCAGAGGGCTCGGCCAACTTAGCCGTGAGTCGCGCGACGACTCACGCCATCGTGCGCGGCAGCTCGTCCGTCTTCAGCCGCTTGCGGCGACGACGGGCGGCTTCGCTCATCTTCTTGCGCTTCTTGATCGACGGCTTCATGTAGTGCCGACGACGCTTCAGCTCGCGCAGGATGCCTTCACCCGCCATCTTGCGCTTGAGGTGCTTGATGGCTCGCTCGATACCCTTGTCGCCAACCTGGACTTCAAGGGGTTTGCACTGAACGGATTCGCTAGGATTCGCCAAGGGACGGGGGATATGGCAGAGCGCCCCCAGGATTGCAAGCTTCCCTCGGGGGATTCTGCTAATTCGCGGAGCCGTACATGACAGACGATCAATCTCGCCCCCCACCCCCGGGCGCAGGTACGCCCCCAACGCCGGGGGGATCTACCCCTCAATCCCAGGGGCAAGCTCGCACCCGACCGACCGGGGTTAAAGCCCCCCATGGCGCTAGAGAGCTGGAAATCAGCTGGGCTGATGGCCACCGCTCGCTGTTACCCCACGAAATCCTGCGCGGATACTGCCCCTGTGCGGGCTGCCAGGGTCATTCCGGCATGATTCAATTCCAGGAGGGCGGCAACCTCGAGCTCCGGAACCTGGAGCAAGTTGGAAACTATGCGCTGGGCCTGGGCTGGGGCGACGCCCACGACACGGGTATTTATTCGTTTCGATATCTGAGGGCGCTGGGCGATCTCTTGGACTCCCAGGGCACCGAAGCCGTGAAGGCCCAGGGCACACTGCCGAGGATTTAGGTCCTTGCGAGAAGGAATCAACAGGGAGGCGGGGAGACGGGGAGTTTGCGAGAAGAGATTTCTTTGGTGGGCGGGCGGGCGAGGCTCGGCGCGTGGGACGGCCCCGAGGTCTCAGATTGAGGTTCGAACTAACAAACCTCTGCCTGGGCATCTCCCCGTCTCCCCGCCTCCCTGTTATTTCTTGCTCGCGCGAGCCGAATGATGACGCGCGTGTACGTCGTTACGACCTCGTACCCCGAGCATCCCGGCGACGCGCAGGGGCACTTCGTGGCGGCCGAGGTGCGGCGACTGGCGCAGACGCACGACGTGACCGTACTGGCTCCTGGGCGTGACCGCGCGCCGTTGGGAGGCGAGCGAGTAGTCGGCTTTGCCGGGGGAGACGCTTTCGGATTTCCGGGCGCGCTAGCGCGGCTACGAGAGCGGCCGTGGCGGGTGGCTGGCGCTGCGCAATTCGTAGCCAGCTCACTGCGCTGGCTCGAAAGAGCCCCTACCCCGGCTCAATTGATTGCGCATTTTTTGCTGCCCTGCGGAGTCCCGATCGCGACGCGCGGCTTGGCGAAGCGACGTACCGAGCTCGAAGTGGTGGTGCACGGCAGCGACGCGCGGTTACTGGCCAAGCTGCCGCTGGGGCGCAGCCTCGTCGGCAAAGAGCTCGTGCAGGCAAGTGCGCGGCTGCGCTTCGTGTCGAGCGAGCTTCAAAACTTGGTGCTCGCCAGCTTTGCGGCGACGGAGCGCGGCGTCTTGGAAGCGCGCTCGCGCGTCGAGCCGTGCGTCATCGATTTGCCCGAAGCGCAGTCGCGCGCCCAGGCCCGCGAGGCCTTGGGCATCGCGCGCGAAATTCCGGTAGCGGTGATCGTGGCGCGCCTGATCGCGTCCAAGCGGGTGCACGTCGCGCTCGAGGCCTGCGAGCGCGTCCCTCACCTTCACTCGATCGTGGTCGGCGAGGGGCCGGAACGTGAACGCCTGATGCGACGCTTTCCGCGCGCCACCTTCGTGGGCCACGTCGAACGGTCGGTCGCGCTGGCCTACCTCGCAGCCGCCAATGCGCTGGTCTCCGCCTCACTCGAAGAAGGCGCACCAACCGTAGTGCGCGAAGCGCGCCTGCTGGGCACGCCAGTCGTCTGCCTGGCCGCCGGCGACGTCGCCAGCTGGGCCGAGCAAGACGAGGGCATTCACGTGGTGGGCAGGACCCGTCGCCCAGTCGGGCAACGCGGGGCGCACTCGGGTGCTGATTGATCTGGGCCTGGTCGCTGGCGCGAGCCAAGAGGCGACCCGCGTCGACGCGCGACGAGCCAGCCGCAGCCCAGCAGGACCAGCGCGAGGGATGCGGAGCTCCAGGCATTGGCGGCTGAAGCGAGCGTCGCTGTCGGCGAGGCAGCCAGGTTCATGATCAGCGTCGGTGTCGTGCGACGCATCGTCGTTCCGTCGCCCAGCTGGCCATCCGCGTTCCCGCCCCAGCAGCGCAGGGTTTGATCCGAGGCGCGCTCGCAGGTGTGGCTCGCGCCTGCCGCGATCTCGACGGCGCCGCCGGCAACCGCTCCGGTCGGTACCGGTGAGCTACGTTGCACGAGCGTCCCGTCGCCCAGCTGGCCATCGCCGTTGAAACCCCAACACCACACGGTACCGTCGACGGTTCGAGCGCAGCTGTGAGCGCCGCCCGCCGTCACTTCGGCGACCGTGCTACCCAGGCTGCTCAGCTGGACGGGAAGTAAGCGATCCGTGGTGGAGCCGTCGCCGACGGACCCCGCGCTGTTGCTTCCCCAACACCACAGGGTGCCGTCGCTCTTGCGCGCACACGTGTGATACCCGCCCGCCGCAACCTCTGCCGCGGCAAGCTGGAGTCTAGCTTGCGGGCACAGCTGTGACTTCCGCCCAGCGCCAGTCGCCCCCCCACCACGTCGGCTTCAGCTGCGCGAGGCAATAGGCAAATCGCCAATGCAACGCCGAGAAAACCGGCTCTAGCCCGACGCCCGTTCACTACGCCTACCAAGCGCTGCCATTCGCGCGCGTGCCCGCCGAGCGACTCAGGCCAGAGATGGTGTTGTGTTTGACGAACGAGCCCGCCGCGTTGCCGTCGGGGCTCAGGTTGATCGAAACGCCGTCCGAGCTGGCCAAGGTCGACGAGTAGCTGAAGCCGTCGATGGCCGAGCCAGCGCTGTCTTCGAGCGTCACCGTGTCACCGCTGTTGCCCAGGCTCAGCCCCCCCGTCGACGCCGCGACGGCGTTCGTCAGCCCGCCGGGAATACCGGACGCGCCGCCAAACACGACGATGGACTTGCCGGCCGCAAGCGTCGTACCGCCAGTGAAGGTGTGTCGCGTACTGGTGCCATCGCGCAGCGTCCAACCGCCGAGGTTCGCTGCCGCGGCGCCCACGTTCACCAGCTCCACGAACTCGCCCGCCGTGTCACTGCCTGGCTCGTTGGCGCCAATCTCGTTGATGATGACGTCAGCCGCACCGCCGCTGCCGCCGCCCCAACTGTAGCGGCTCAGCAGCGGATAGTGATCGCTCGTCGTGGTGCCGTAGCTGCCGATGAACGCATCGACACGATACACTTCAGCAGAGCTTGCGAGGTAGAGGGCGCTGGCTTCGTTCGAATTCAGGTGGTGGTCGACCATGTCCGGAAAACTGGTCGTGGAGGCGACGCCCGCGTCCGATAGCGCCTTGGTCGGAAACTTGTAGCGCGCGCTGTCGTTTACGAAGTTGGCGTAGGGCGAAGCGTGGCCGGCGTAAATCGACGTGTCCACGTCGTCGTTGAAGTCGCCGATAACCCAGACCTTTTGGGACGGAAAGCTGACGTCGAGATAAGACTTGAGCGCGTTCGAGGCGTTGACACGCCGCTGCCAGCTCGTCGCATCGCTGCAGCACTTCGGGTGCACGACGATCACGACCACCTCTTCCGTCGTCCCGTTCAACGTCACCTGCAGCTTGACCTGAAGCGGAGGACGCCCCGCAAAGTCAGTGTCGCTCGCGGTCAAGATGATGCGCGCGTCTTGCACACTGGCAAGCGCGCTCTTGTACAGAATGCCCACCTTCTGCTCCGAAGCAGCGTAGTAGGTCGAGCCGCTGACCACATTGCTTTCGTTGGCCAAAAACCCAGAGTATCCGGGGAGTTGAGATTTCAGACTCGCCCAATGGCTGGCGCTGGTTACTTCTTCGAAACCCCAGATATCCAGATCTGCGCCGCTGACCACGTCTCTCACGTTGTTTAGCTGAAGCGTTTCGTTCGTCGGGCCGTTTCCGGTCGAGCCAAACCACTCGATGTTCCACGAGCCGACGTCGAGCGTCGTAGCGCTGCCCTTCGCAGGAACCACCAGGCTGAGCTGTTCCTCACCCAGCTGCTCGGACGAGCCAGCTCCGCCGCAAGCCAAGACCCATAGACTCGAAACGCAAACGAACGCCAAACGGACGCGGTGATGCACGGCAGCTCCTCCTCTATGACGCTCGGCACACGCGCCAAGTCGTGGCCACGAAGCTAGTCGGGCGAGCGCAGCGAGCGCTGTAAACTCGGTGTTACGATTGAGCTACGCCATGCGCGCCAGGACTGACGCCCGGCCGGTCACCCGAGAGCCCACGCCACGCTACCCAAATCCTAGCGCATGACTTCCACGTCGCCGAGGTCGAGGGTCGCAGTGCGGCAAGGTCGCGCGTCGCAGCCCCCCTCGTTTGGGTAAAGCTGGTCGTAGGTAACGGGCACACCAAGCTCCGCGACCAGGCTCTCTCCGCGATACAGCGCCACTTCGTAGATCTCGGTTGCGGGAATTCTTCCCGGACGCTCGCGGCAGAAAAGTCTCGCAGGAGGCCCCTCGACGTCGCAGCTCATGCCGTCGAGGTGACCCTCCGGCCCGAGAGACCCGCGCCGCATGAAACCCGTGCACTGCGCCCCACGGCAAAGCTTTGCTCCGTCAATGCCCTCGGGTAGCGCGAACGTGAGGTTCACCCCAGGGCAGGTCTGCGAGCCGCAGCTCAGCTGGCTCGGCGACTCCGGATAGATTACGGCGTGCCCCCCCCTCGTACCCGAGCAGGCGTCGTAAGCCAGATTGACGGTGCGTTCGTGTTCACCCCAGACCTCGCCCCATGCCGAGACGAGGCGCACCCGAAGCTCGATGGAGGGCGGCAGGCCAGGGTTCGGCTGAATGCTCGCCAGCACAATACCATCTCCGTTTCTGAGTCGGTCCACATGCGCGGTCGCCGAGGCTTGCACCCCGATGCCGCTCTGAAATGGCTCTCGGAACGGGACGTTTCCTTGATCTACGCCAGGTAAGCTTTCGGTTGTCGAACACGTGTCGTCGATACAGATCTGGAGCGCGGCGCCGCGAAGCTCAGCGGCGCTGCGGTCGGGGACGACGTCGATGCCCGAGCCCATGGTAAAGGGCCTGCTGGTGTTTGGGGGCGCCTTCATCGTCTCGGTGACTCTCGCCGTGCTGGGTTCGGGTTGCGTGTACAGCGACGACTGCAACTGCCCCAAGACTCCGCCCCGGCCGCAAGCACAAGCGCCCCTCCCCGACCTCGAGGTCGCCAGCTACGACGACCTGGGTGCCTTGGTCGAGACGCCCGTGAAGCCCGAGAGCGGCACAATCGAAGTGACGGGCAACTCCGTTTTGATTGTCTACGAACAAGATGGCGTCGAGCACCGCGTCAGTTACGCCGTGACCGGACCGGACTAGCTTCGGGTGATCACGCACGGCGGGTCGCGCGACCACGGTTTCATGACTCATGCAACACGAGTTCGCTCACGCCGGCGCGAACGCCCTCTTGAGCTCGCACGTCTGCGAGGTCTGCGGGCTCGTCGTCTCGCTCGCCAAAGCACAACCGAGCAGCGCCCTGCCCCTCGACGGCTGCTGCATTCGAAGCGCCGTCCCCGCGTTCTCGCAACCAACGCTCGACCGCGCTCATTCGAACGTGATCGCGCTCGAGCCGGGCAATCGAGCGACGAAGTCGGCGCCGAGAAGCCGTGCCGGCGTGATGCTGCCCGCGGGCGGAGGCTCCGCGCGCGCCTCGCGACGAAGCAGCTCATCCACGATCGCCAGCGAGCCAGTTACCGTGACGTCGTAGCCATTTTCGGTTTCAACGCGGGCCGTCTTCTTCTTTCCGTCGGCGTTAACGGCCTCGCCCCACACGTAGGTCCGCGATTTGGCGCGTTCATTGGCGCTGGGGCCTGGGATTCGGGCAGCGTAGCGCTTCAGCACGGACTGAATGCCATTCGACCGCAAGAGAAAGCGCATCGAGCCAAGCAGCCGCATGCCGCGGATGGCAGCGCGTGAAGCTGCCACGTAGACCGTGATGTTGGGGATGCCAGTCGTGTAGTACGCAGTGGACACGTCGCCCCAAGGGACGCTCGTGGCTGGTCGCGCACGACGCCCATCGCCGAAATCGATCTGGCGAACGTCCGAGCCGAAGGGCACCGAGACGATACGACCACGTCGGCGGACGCGGCCGCCGAGTGCGGCTCCTTCGATGGAGCTTTTGGCGGTGCCCGGCGAGACGCGGGAATTGCTGTAGAAGCCGAGCGCAAGCTCCGTTGCATCCGGCAAAGCGTCTTTCAACGCCAGAGCCAGGCAATCGGTAGGGATGACGTCAAAACCGGCGCCACCGCAGATCACGATGCCGGCGCGACGCGCGCTGTCGTCTTTGCCCAACGCGTGCTCGAGAACGTCGATTTCTCCGGTGATGTCCAGATAGTGAACGCGAGCGAGCAGGCAGGCGTCGATCATCGGCGCGCTGGTGGCAGAGAAAGGTCCAGCGCAATGTAGAA
>JAYUYU010000880.1:0-19700 GCA_043752365.1 Myxococcales bacterium
GCCCGTGGGTCCCGATCCAAACCTGGACCCGCTTACTTCGCCGACCTGCGAAGGCATTCAGGTGCTGATCGTGACCGAGTCGACCGACCCGCTGTGGTCAGTCGCGGCCCTGCAAGGCCCCGGTGAGCCGCACCCGCGCATGCGGCGCGTCGGCGATGACATCAACGGCAAGAAGGTCGCGTTCATCGGCTTCAACCCGCGCGAGCGCACGCCTGCGGTCTGGATCGAGGGCGGCACCAGCGTGTGCCAAGCCATGCTGTTCCGCACCCAGCCGCCCGTTCCCGCCGCCGCGCCTGTCGCTGCCACGCCGGCCGCGGCGCCGGAGCCACCCAAGCCGGCCGGCAGTGGCCCGCCCGCTTTGGATCCGGCCATCGCCTCGAAGATCCACAAGGTCAGCGACACCGAGTTCAACATCGACCGCTCGGTGGTCGATCAAATCCTGGAAAACCAGGCCGAGTTGATGAAATCGGCGCGCATCGTGCCCGAGCAGAAGGACGGCAAGGTCGTGGGCGTTCGGCTGTTCGGCATTCGCCCCGACACCTTGCTCGGCCAGCTAGGCCTGCAAAACGGCGATCGCCTGGAGACGCTCAACGGCTTCAACATGGCCAGCCCCGAAAAGGCGCTCGAAGCGTACGCGCGGCTGCGCACTGCCAGCGCTCTCAACGTCAAAGTCAACCGTCGTGGTGCTCCGGTCAGCATCGACCTCCACATCAAGTGAGACGATTTCTCGTGAAAGCTCGTTCGCATCGTTCCTTCTTCCCGCCCCGCGGCCCGCTCGCCGGATCCCTCGTCGCGTTGGCCTGGCTCAGCTCGTCAGTTGCTAGCGCTCAGGACGCCGCGCCGGCAGCGCCGGCTCCCGCGGCTCCTGCCGCTCCCGCGGCGCCGGCAGCAGGCCCCGACAAGGCCAAAGCCATCGACCGTCGCAAGACGCTGTTCGACAAGGTGGACGCGGCTCGCACCAAGCGGCTCGGACCGATCAAGGCGGCGCCTGGCGCAACGCCCGCGCCTCCGCCGCCGGCCACCGTGCCTGCCGCCACGCCGGTGGCCACGCCCGCGCCCGATCGGGATCCGCCCGGCGCCGCGCCGATGCCGCCAAGCACGATGGAGAAGATCGCCCAGGCTACGGACGTGCCCTTTCGGGCCAAGCCGGGCGGCCACTTGGTGAAGTTCAACCTGCAAGACGCCGATTTGGCGGAGCTGGTGAATCACATCTCCGGGCTGACCGGCAAGCGCTTCATCTACGGTGCCAAGGTGCGGCAGGTGAAGGCCACCGTGGTCTCGCCGGAGCCTGTCACGCTGGAAGAAGCGTACCAGGCATTCCTGTCGATTCTCGAGGCCAACGGCATGACCGTCGTGCCGCATGGACGCTTTCTGAAAATCGTCGATAGCGGCGGTGTTGTCACGCAGCCAACACCCATTATTGCTCGCGGTGAGCCGGTGGCCGACGCCGATCGTTACGTGACGCGGCTGTATCGCTTGCAGGCCGTCTCGACGGACGAAGCGGTGGCGCTGATCACCAAGTTCAAGAGCAAGGACGGCGACGTGTCCGCGTACGCGCCGGGCCGCCTGCTGATTATCACCGACACCGGTACGCAGGTGCGACGCATGATTCGCCTGCTCGAAGAGGTGGACGTTGGCGCCTCGGGGCAGCGCTTGTGGATCGAGCCGGTACGCAACGGTTCGGCGCCAGATTTGGCCAAGCGCGTGAACGAGTTGTTCGAGCTCGGCGCGGCGCCGGGCCAGCCGGGCAGCGCGGCCGCGAAGGCCAGCGGCCTGTCCAAGGTCATCGCCGACGAACAGACCAACTCGCTGATCATCGTCGGTACGGACGACTCGTATTCGAAGCTGCTCGATTTGTTGAAGCGGCTCGATTCGAACACCACGGACGGCGGGCGCGTGCACGTGCTGCCCTTGCAGCACGCCATCGCCGACGAGCTGGCACCGACGCTGAGCCAAATGCTCGGCGGCGGAGGCGGCGGCAAAAAGGGTGAGGCTGCGTCGGCCGCCGGCAACGCGGGCGGCATGTTCGAAGGCGAAGTACGCGTCACTCCTGACAAGAGCACTAACTCGCTGATTATCACGTCGTCCAACCGCGACTACGCCACCTTGCGGCTAGTGCTCGACAAGCTCGACCGCCCGCGCCGTCAGGTGTTCATCGAGGCGGTCGTGATGGACTTGGACGTGACCGATCAGACGACGCTCGGCGTGGCGTTCCACGGCGGCAACATGATGGACACCGGCGGCGGCCAGAGCTTGCTGTTGGGCGGTTTCCAAGCTGGCAAATCGGTGGCGTTTCCGGCCAGCCCGGACCTGCTACAGGGCTTGGCGGCGGGTATGCGCGGCCCGGATTTGGCCGGCACGCAGAACCTGATTCCGGGCACCACGGGCCTCAGCATTCCGGCTTTTGGCGTGGTTCTGAACGCGCTGGCCACGAGCGGAAAATCGAACGTGCTGGCGACGCCGCACATCATCGCGACCGACAACGTGCCGGCCGACATTCAGGTTGGCCAGAACATCGCGCTGCAGCAAAACGTAGGCGGAGGCTTAGCCAACTTGGCCGGCCTAGCTGGCGCAGGCGCTGCCGGGGGCGCTGGTCTCGGTGGACTACTCGGCGGCCTGGGCGGCGGCGGCTTCGCGGCACCTCGGCAGGACGTCGGCAACAAAATCAAGGTAACGCCGCACATCAACGAGTCCAACCAGGTGCGGCTCGAGATCGAGCAAGAGAGCAGCTCACCCGGCGCGTCCGCGGGCGACTTGGGCGCCGTCACCATCAACAAGCGCACGGCCAACACCACCGTGGTCGTGGCCGACCAGCAAACGGTCGTGCTGGGCGGCTTGATGCAGGACGCCTACACGACCCAGCGTGAAAAGGTGCCAGTCCTGGGAGACTTGCCGATTTTGGGCGCGCTCTTCCGCAAGACGACGACCATCAAGAAGAAGACGAACCTGCTGCTGATTTTGACGCCGCACGTCATCCGCGATCAGGGTGATCTGCGCCGGATTTTCGAGCGCAAAATGCAGGAGCGCCAAGAGTTCCTGGATCGCTTCTTCGTGTTCTCTGGCCAAGAGTGGTCGCCGCCGAAGGACTGGGCGCGCACCAACGGCCTGGTCGAAGACATTCGGAAAACGTACGCCGAAATCGAGGAAGACCGGCGCGTGCGCGCAGAGGCCGAGGGCCCCGCGTTGCTCGACCGCGATCCTACCGAGCCGCTCGAGCTGCCCGGCGCGCCTCGCCTCGGGGGCGGCGACGGTCGCAATCCGCGGCGCCCGGCAACGCCGCAAACGCCGGCTGCTGGCGGAGCGCCGGCCGCACCTGGTGCCGCGCCCGCGGCGGTTCCTGTGCCCGCGCCGGCGCCTCCGCCCGCGCCCGCCCCGACGGGTCGCAACGACTCGCCCGACGAGTCCCCAGTGCGCATCACGCCAATTGCCCGCAGCGTCAACGTGGAGCGAGTGGAGTGACGATGCTCGAAGAGCGCGTGCTCGGAAACTTGCTGGTCAGGCAGGGCGTCGTCTCGTCCGAAGCGCTCGAGCCGCTGCTGCTACAGCAGCGCGAGAAGGGCGCGTCCCTGGGCGAGCTGTTGGTGCAGTCCAAACTGGCCAGCGAGGTCGATTTGGCGCGCGCGCTGGCCACCGAGTGTCGCGTGCCATTCGTCGAGCGCATCGACAACGACGCGGTGCAGGCGCACTTGGCGGGGCGGCTGCCGATCACCTACGCCAAGACTCACCTAGTGTTGGTGACCGAAGAGCGCGACGACGCGGTCGACGTCGTGTGCACCAATCCGCTGGACGTCGACAGCATCGACGACGTGCGCGCCATCTTCAACAAGCGCGTGAAGCTCTCGGTAGCGCCGGCCAGCGTGGTCATGGACGCCATCAATCGTGTCTACGAGCGCCAAGACACGATGAGCGAGCTAAAGAGCGACGATGGGCTGGCCGACGACGGCGAGCAGGACATCCTCGACTCGGACGACGACGCGCCGATTATTCGCTGGGTAAACGCCTTGTTTTCCCAAGCGGTGAAAGAGCGAGCCAGCGACATTCACATCGAGCCCGAGGACCGCGAGGTGCTGGTGCGCTACCGCGTGGACGGTCGCTTGTTCGTGGCCAAGCGCGCCAGCCGGCAGTTCATGAGCTCCGTCGTGGCGCGTGTGAAAATCATGGCCGGCCTCAACATTGCCGAGAAGCGCCTGCCGCAGGACGGGCGCATTTCGCTGAAGATTGCCGGGCGCAGCATCGACGTGCGCGTTTCGACCATTCCGACCAGCCGCGACCACGAGCGCATCGTCATGCGCTTGCTGCACAAGACCAACGTCCTCTTGGACTTGAAAGACTTGGGCTTCTCGGACCGCGACTACGGGTTGATGGATTATCTCATCAACCGCCCCGACGGCATCATCCTGGTCACGGGCCCGACCGGTAGCGGTAAGACGACCACGCTGTACGCCTGCCTGAACCGCGTCAACACGCCCGACGTCAACATCCTCACCGCCGAGGATCCGGTCGAGTACGAAATTGGCGGCATTCACCAGGTGCCGGTCCAGGCCAAGATTGGCCTCACCTTCGCAAGCGCGCTGCGCGCCTTTTTGCGCCAAGACCCCGACATCATCATGGTCGGCGAAATCCGCGACAAAGAGACCGCGGAAATTGCCATGCACGCCTCGATGACGGGCCATTTGGTGCTGTCCACGATTCACACCAACGACGCGGCCAGCGCCGTGAACCGCCTGGTCGAGATGGACGTCGAGCCCTTCTTGGTGCGCTCGAACGTGATCGGTATCTTGGCGCAGCGCTTGGTGCGCGTGTTGTGCCCAGCTTGCAAGGTCGCGTACACCGCCGAACCCTATGAGCTGCAGCAGCTGGGCATCGACCCAGAGCGCACGCGTCGCCGTGACGAGCGCAAGCTTGCGCCGCGCTACGTGGTGCACGGCGCCACGTACCAGCCCGTCGGTTGGCGCGAACCGGGCTTGCCCACTTTCTACAAGCCGGTGGGCTGCGACAAGTGCGACAACAAGGGCTTCACGGGCCGGCGCGGCATTTACGAGCTGCTGGTCGTCGAGGACGTGGTGGCCGGCCACATTTTGGCCAAGGCCGACGCTCAAACCATCAAGCGCGCCGCCATGAGCCAGGGCATGGACACCATGCGGGACGACGGCGCCCGTAAGGTGCTGGAAGGCCGAACCACCGTCGAGGAAGTCGTCGCGGCGACGCAAGACGACGTCGTCATCGACGAGTGAGCTGAGCCATGGCTGTCTACGAGTTCCGCGGCATTCAAGTTGCTACCGGCAAGGCGGTCAAAGGCTTTCGCGACGCCGACAACGCCAAGAGCCTGCGCGTCGTGCTGCGCAAAGAGGGCGTCTTGCTCACGCTCGCCACCGAGGAGAGCAAGAAGAAGGAGACCGAGAAGCGTAAGCTGGATTTACTGGCGTTTTTCCGCCGGCCCAGCACCAGCGACGTCGCGATCATGACGCGCCAGCTCGCGACTCTGGTGCGCGCCGGCGTGCCGCTCGTCGACTCCGTAGCGGCGCTGATCGATCAGGTCGAAAAAGAGATGCTGGTGCGCGTCTTGACCGAGCTGCGCGAGAACCTGAACGAGGGCACGAGCTTCGCCAAGTCGCTGGCGCGGCATCCACAGGTGTTTCCGCCGCTGTACGTGAACATGGTCGCGGCGGGTGAAGCCTCCGGCACACTAGAAGCCGTGCTCGAGCGCCTGGCTGACTTCATGGAAGGTCAGGCTCGCCTGAAGGGCAAAGTCTCGGCCGCGCTGGCCTACCCGATCTTGATGGTTCTGATTGGTGGCTTGTTGGTGGGCGTGTTGATGGTCGCGGTCGTACCGAAGGTGACCAGTATTTTCGCCAGCTTGGGCCAGGAGCTGCCTTGGTACACGCAGCTTTTGATCTTCGTCTCGGACACCTTGGCGGGCTTCTGGTGGTTGATTCTGGGCCTAGTGGTCGGCGGCGTTTACATGTTTCGCCGTTGGAAAAAGACGGTCGCGGGGCGCCTGAAGTGGGACAGCATTCGTCTCAAGCTGCCGATCTTCGGCAAGCTGAACCTGCTGGTGGCCGTGGCGCGCTTTTCGCGCACGCTGGCGACGCTTTTGTCGAGCGGCGTTCAGCTGCTGCAAGCCATGGAAATTGGCATCAATGTGCTCGAAAACGCCCGGCTGGAGCTAGTGGTGAAAGACGCCATCGGCTCGATTCGCGAGGGTGAAAGCATCGCCGTGCCGCTCAAGCGCAGCGGCGTTTTTCCGCCGATGATGACGCACATGATCGCAGTCGGCGAAAAGTCGGGCCAGCTCGAGTCCATGCTCGAGAACGTCAGCCGCTCTTACGAGGCCGACGTCGAGACGCGCGTGGTGGCGCTGACCAGCTTGCTCGAGCCGATCATGATCGTGGCGCTAGGTGGCGCGGTCGGCTTCATCGCCATGTCGATTTTGATGCCGCTCCTTCAAATGAACGAGCTGGTGGAGTAGCCGTGATTTTGAAGCGCGATAACGACCGTCGCATCCTGTTCCCCTGGGAGGGGCGCGGAGGCTTGCGGCGGCTGATCGAGCTTGGGCGAGTGCGCGCAATAGCGCTGGGTCTCGGCGTCGCGACGCTGCTGCTGTTGATCGGCCTGCACGAGCACCGTGAGGCGGGAATCAGGCGCACCCGGGCGACGTTACTGGGCGTGCGACCTGCAATTGAAGCCTACATGGCCGATCACGACGGTGGCTGTCCGCCCGCGCTCTCGGCGCTGCCGGACCAGTACGCGCGCTTCAAAGAGCCGCCCACCGACGCTTGGGGCCAAGCGTTGCGGTTGATCTGCCCGGCTGACCAGCTAGGTAAGAGTTACGTGCTCGAGAGCGGTGGGCCGGACGCTGTGCCCGGCGGTCTCGATAGGATCCAGTGATGACGAAGAGCCGAGGAGTAACGGAGATGGTGATGCAAACAACTTTGGAATCACGTCGGGCGCTGCTAGCGCGCTTGCGTCGTTTGCGCCGCACGCGCGGCGTAACGCTGTTTGAGGTGCTGATCGTGGTGGCCATCTTGGCCATGGTGGCCGGCGGCGTCGCCGTGTTCGCGCTGCCGAAGTTCCAGCAGTCGCAGATCAAGGTGTCCGAGACCGGCGCCCGCACCATGCGGATGGCCGTGCAGCAGTGGCAGGCCGCCAACAACGAGACAAGCTGCCCCACGGTCAGCCAGCTGATCCAAGACAAGCAGCTCGACACCGGCCAAAACACCAACGACCCGTGGGGTCAGGCCTACAACCTGAACTGCAGCGACGACGAGGTGACGGTTATCTCGAACGGCCCCGACAAGAAGAAGGGCTCGAAGGACGACATCTCGGTGCCGAAGGGCGCCGCAGCTCCGTCCGAGTAGGAAAGAGCGAGTGTGTCAGGTGTCGGCCTTCGTCAACCCCAGCTTCACTTGGACGTCTAGTCATCGACGTCCGCGCGAGCCGAAGGCCAGCCAGCGTGGGTTAACGCTGATTGAAGTCGTGATCGCGATTGCGCTGATCGCGGTGCTTACGGGCAGCATGCTGTTCGGGCGCAACATGCTGGTCGGTAGCCGCGTGAAGAGCGCGGCGACGCTGATCGTCAGCAGCGTGCGCTTCGGCCTGGCGCGGGCCAACGCCACCGGGCGGCCTGCGCGGCTGGTGATCGACTTCGACAAGAAGCAGCTGGTCATCGAAGAAGCCGCCAGTAGCCTGATGCTGCGGGAAAAGGGCGAAGATCAGACGGGTGGCGCGGAAGCCGCGACGGTCGCGGAAACCAAAGCGCGGGTCGAGGCCGAGCGCATCGTCGCGGGTCCGCAGGCGCCGCGGGCGCGCTTCGGCAAGCTTTCTGGGGTGCGCGGTGCGGTCGAGGAGCTAGCCAACGGTCGCCCGCTGGGCGACGGAGTTGAATTAGTCCGCGTGCGCACCGAACACGACGACGAGGATCTCCAGGAAGGCCGCGCTTACATCTATTTTTGGCCGGGCGGCACGACCGAGCGCGCCATCGTTCAGCTCAAGAAGGCGGGCGACAAGGAAGCCGCGCTGACGGTGGTGCTGAGCCCGCTCACCGGCCGCGCCAAAATCGAAAAGGGCGCGGTCGACTTTCCAGAGCCACAGGGCTTCGATGAAGAGTTTTCGGAGCGCGAGGAATGATCAAGGTTCGTCATTCGGCGCGCGGCTTCACGTTGCTAGAAGTCTTGGTGGCGCTCGCTATCCTTGGCCTGGGCTTGGTGATCATTCTCAGCTCGCAAGTCGGCCTGTTTTCGAGCGCTTCGCGGGGTGAGCATCTGACCGCTGCCAGCAACCTGCTGCGCTGCAAAATGAGCGAAATTGAGCTCACTTTGGCGCAAACGGGCTTCTCGCTCACCGACGAGAACGACGAAGGCGACTGCTGCGAGGACGAGAGCGACGGCTACAGCTGCACCTGGAAAATCGAGCGCGTCGAGCTGCCGCCTATGCCGGAAGCCTCGGGTGAGGACGGCGGCGCGCCAGGACCCGCGGGCTCTGCGGGCCTGAGCGGTCCCGGGGACTTAGCCTTCGGCGCACCCCCGCCCGGGGCACCCGGCGCCGGCGGTCCTCTCGGCGCGCTGATGAACATCTCGGCCACGCAGGGCGCCTCGCTGGGCGACAAGGCGACGCCGGGCTCGGTGATGCAGCAGCTGGGCAACACCGGCTCCTCCGGCATGGAGGGCATGGTCATGAGCCTGGTGTACCCGAACCTGAAACCGATGCTGGAAGCCAGCATTCGGCGCGTCACCGTCAAGGTGAAGTGGCGCGAAGGTCAGCGCGAGCGTGATCTGGAAGTGACTCAGTTCCTGACTCGACCGCAGGAGGGTCAACTGGGGACGGCCGACATGCTCGGCCTGCCGGCGCTTTCGGACGCCATCCAAGGCAGCCAAGGCAACAAGGGGGGGCTGCTCAAATGAGCGCGCGTAGGCCCCGGCGCCGCTGGCGTGGTTTCACGCTGATTGAGGTGCTGATCTCGATCGCGATTTTGGCGGCCATCACCTCGCTGTTGTTCGGCGCCTTTTCGGCGCTCAAGCGCAGCAAGGACGGCCTGTCGCGCGTGCAGGACCGGCAGCGTGAAGCACGGCTAGCCATGGCGCGCATCACGCGCGAGCTGCAAAGCGCCTACTTGTCGGCGCACATGCCGCTCAATCAAGCGCTGCTGATCCAAAAGACTGTCTTCAAAAGCGAGCGCGGCACCCCGGCCGATCGCCTGGACTTCACGGCGTTCGCCAACCGCCGGCTCGATAAAAACTCGCACGTCTCCGACCAATGCGAGCTGTCGTACTTTGGCGGTTCCAACCCGGACGGCTCGGGCACGACCGATCTGTTGCGTCGCATCGACACCCAGCTCGATCTGGAACCCGACAAGGGCGGCAAAGTCGAGGTGCTGGCCACCGACATCGATTTGTTCGATCTTCAGTATTTGGATGCGCAAACCGGCCAGTGGCAAGAGAGCTGGGACACCACTCAAAGCACCGGCCAGCCCGATCGCCTGCCGTTGCAGGTGCGCGTGATCTTGGTCTTGAACGGTGGCGCCCGCCCGGGCGGTGACCGCAGCCGCGGCACGGTTCGCCTGGTGACCAAGGTGGGCCTGAACATGCTGCAACCCCTCACGTTTGCGACGCTCTGAGCGCCATGTCCAAGCTGCTTCTTCTCCTGCCGTTTCGCTTTCGCGCGACCCGCGGCAAGCTCTCGGCGCGGGGTCAGCGGCTGCGCGGGCGGCGGCGGCGGCGCGGGGTAGCGCTGATTTTGGTGCTTAGCTCGCTCACGCTGCTGACCGTGATGCTGTCCGAAATTCAGGACGAGAACGCCGCCGAATTCGCCAGCGCCCTCACGGCGCGCGACGCCGTGGTGGCCGAATACGCTGCCAAAAGCGCGATCAACCTGTCGCGCCTGTTGATCGCGGCCGAACCGACGATTCGAAAGACGTTGGCGCCGCTATTTCTGATGATGGGCGGACCGCCGCCGCAGGTACCGGTCTGGGAGTTTACCGACCGCGTGATGGGCGCCTTCAACGACGCCGCCGGCGCCGAAGCCTTCAGGTCGTTGGGTGGGTTCGATCTTTCGCGCGGCAAAAACTTGGGCCTCGCGGGCGCCGCCTTCGAAATCAAAGTCGTCGACGAAGACTCGAAGATCAACGTCAACGAGCCGGCGCGCGGCGGCGCCTTCGGTCAGTCTCGCCTGGCTTCCGAGTTGCTGGGGTTGATGATTGGACCGCAGAACAACCCGCTATTCGAGGGCCGCGACGCGGACGGGCAGTTTTCGGACCGGCAGGCCATCTGCGCCAGCGTCATTGACTGGGCCGATCCGGACGCGGAGACCTACGTCTGCGATCCAAACAATCCGACCGCGCAGTCGGCGGCCGCGGAAGACTCCTTCTACGAGCGCTTGAAGCGCCCGTATTCACGCAAGAATGCCGCCTTCGACAGCCTGGACGAGCTGCACAAGCTACGCGGCTTCAATGACGATTTTTGGACGACGTTCGTCGAGCCCGATCCCGATCGTCCCGAAAAGCGCGCGCTGACGGTTTGGGGGCAGGGCACCATCAACGTCAATACAGCCAACCCGCAGACGCTGCTGGCGTTCGTTTGCTCGACGGCGCCTCAGGCCACGATGTGCATGGACCCGCTCGAGGCGCAGAAATTCTTGATGATGGTGACCTTGCTGCGCGGGTCGATGGCGGGCATTCCGCTTTTTTCGTCACCGCAGACGTTCCTGGCTGCTCTCAGCAGCCATAAAGGGCCGCTCGGCATCGTGCTCAAGGGCATCGGCATGCAGCCCATACCGTTCCTGTCGCTGGACCAGGCCGGCAAGATGATCTCGGTCGAGAGCAAGCTGTTCAGCATTTACGCGACCGGCGTGGTGAGAGGCGGCAAGCGCGAGACGCGCGTGCGCGTTCACGCGGTCATCGATTTTCGCAACGCTCCGCCGCCCGGCGCCGCCACGACGCTGGCCCAACTGTCGCAAGGGCTTAACGCGCTCGGCGGAGCTAGTGGGCCAGCCAGCGCGGGGCAGTCCCCGCCAGCCGGCGGAACCCCCAATCCCAACGATCCCAACGCCGCACTGGCCGGGTTGCTCAAGCCGACCCCGGGCGGCACCATAATCCACTATAAAGTCGAGTGAGCCGAGGCACATGGCAGGTTTCGTAGGCATCGATATCGGTAAGACCCACGTTCGGGCGGTGAGCTTGAGCGTCGGCTACAAGCGCCTCTCGCTCGGACGGCTGGAAGAGGTGGCGCTGGACTCCGCCGCGTCGCTCGAAAGCGCGCTGCAGCAAGCGTGCGCTCCTTTGCTGGAGCAGATGGATAGCGTGGCGGTCGCCATCGACGGCGACCAATGCTTCATCCACCGCATCAGTATCCCCGCCACGGCTCAAAAGCGCTTGGAAGAGGTGCTGCCCTTCGAGGTCGAGGCCAACGTGCCGGTGGACATCGACGAGCTGGTCTTCGACCACCGGTCGCTGCGTCGCCGAAGCTCGACCGACCCGGTCGTCGTGCTGACTGCCGCCGCGCGCATCGAAACCGTGCGCGCGCGCATCGAGCTCGTCAAAGGCGCTCTGGGTCGTCAACCGGACCGCGTAGGCTGCGGGCCGCTCGCGCTGGCGAACTTGGCATCGGTGGTCAGCTCGCTGCGCGGCCCCGGGCCCTTTGCGCTGGTCGACTTAGGCGCCGAGCGCACCGAGGTGACCGTACTGGCTCACGGCGAAGCGGTGTTCGTGCGCACTATGTCGCAAGGCGTCGCCGGGTTGCCGGCCACGGCGGACGCCTTGGCCAGCGAGCTGCGCCAGACGTTCCTAGCGGCCGCAGTGGCGGTTGGCGGCGATTTACAGGCTGCTTACCTGGTGGGTGGCGGCTCGGCGGCGGCCGGCGCCGCGGAGTACCTGGCCTACGAGGTGGGGGTACCGATCACGCCGCTACCCGCGTTGGAGCTGGAAGGCGCCTCGGAAGAACGCGCGCCAAGCCTGCCGCGCTTCGCGAAAGCCATCGCGCTGGCGCTCGGCGCTTCGGGACGCGCGCGCGACGTCGATCTCCGCAAAGGTCCGCTCGAGTTTCAGCGCGGCTTCGGCTTCCTGAAAGAGAAGCTGCCCCTCTTGAGCGGCCTCGGTGCGGCCATTGCCATCAGCTTCGTGTTCTCCAATTGGGCGCAAATGCGCGCGCTCGATCGCGAGAGCGAGCTTTTGTCCGGTCAGCTCGCGGCGGTCTCCAAAGAAGTACTTGGCCAAGAAGTGAGCGACGCAGAGGGCGCCACCGAAGCCCTAACGCACGCTCAGGCCAACGAAGAAGCGGACCCGATGCCGCAAGTGGACGCCTTCGACGTGATCGTCGAGCTGTCGAAGGTCATCCCCAGCACGATGATCCACGACATCGAGGAGTTCGACATGCAACGCGGCCGCGTCAAGGTGTCCGGGGTAGTGGGCTCCACGGCGGACGCGCAGAGCATTGCCTCCGAAATGGGCAAGCACCCCTGCGTGAAGGACCCGAAAATCGCCAAGATTACCCAGCAAATCAACAGCGATCGTCAAAAGTACGTGCTGGAGCTGGACGTGCGCTGCGGCGACGACGCAAAAAAGAAGACCGACAAGCCTACCGATCAAGGTGGGAAGGAGGTCACGCCATGAGCCTGCGCGATCGCTTGGCGCAACTCGAGCCGCGCGAGCGGCGGCTGCTCGGCATTCTGGGCGGCGTGTTCGGCTTCATGGCCTTCTTGGCGATCCCGATCGCCATCGCCGCCACCGTTCACAGTCAGGCCAACGCCAACGACGCGTTGCGCGACGCCATCAGCAGCATCGACGACGCGCGCGAGAAGGTCCAGAAGGTCCAGGCAGGCCGCGACGCCGTGACGGCTCGCTACGCTTCGCCGGCCCCGCCGCTGGCCGCGTTCTTGTCGAAAGTCGCCACCACCGCGCAGGCCGAAATCCCAGAGAGCCAGGACCGCCAAGCCGTGCCGCACGGCAAGCGCTACACCGAACGCTCGACCAAGATCACGCTGCGCAAGGTGGGCATGCTCAAGCTCATCCACGTGATGGAAGGCATCGAAAAATCGGGCCACCCGGTGACGTTGTCGTCGCTCAACATTCGCAAACGCGGCAGCGAGCCCGATTCGTTCGACGTCGATATGGTGGTAAGCGCGTTCGACAGGAAGGCGCTCGAGCCCAAAAAGCCCGACGCCAAGGCGGCCGGTAGCGCCGACGCCCCCGAAAAGGAGCCGGCCGAATGACGCCGCGCGTTCGTCAAATTCTGAAATGGGCGGGCTACGTAGCGTTCTACCTGTTCTCGCTGCTGGTCTTTGCCTACCTGACCTTTCCATACAATCGCCTCGGCGATCGTATCGTTCAGGAGTTTAACTCCAAGCAGGCCGGGCCAAAGCCCATGCGCCTGAAGCTCGGTGACATGAGCTCCTACTGGCTGAACGGCGTTGAAGCCGAGAACATCACCTTAACGTCGCCAGCCGAGCCCGATGAACAAGGCAAGCCTGGCAAGCCCAAGGTGATGAAGATCGACTCCGCTCACGCGTCGGTGTCGCTGCTGCGGCTACTGTTCGGCTCCGTACGCCTTTCGTTCGGAGCCGACGCGTTCGGGGGCGAGCTGTCTGGCGCTACCTCGCTTTCCGACGAAGGTCGTCAGCTCGAGGTCGAGCTAGAAGACTTGGACTTGGGCCAAGCACCCTTGTTCGGGGACATCGTCGGACTGCCGCTCGCCGGCAAGCTCAACGGCAGCATCGAGTTTTTGATGCCTGAAGAAAAGCTGAGCAAGGCCGACGGCAAGATCAACCTCAAGGTGACGGACTTGTCAGCCGGTGACGGCAAGGCAAAAATCCGCGACACCATCGCGCTGCCGCGCCTGGAAGCGGGCGAGCTGACGCTCGATGCCGAGGCCAAAGCGGGCGTCCTAAAAATCACGAATCTTGCCGCAAATGGCCCAGATTTGCGCCTGGAAAGCGACGGCACGCTGCGCCTGCGCGATCCGTTCGACACCAGCATCTTGAACTTGAACGTGTCTTTCAAATTTCAAGAGCGCTACACGAACAAAAGCGACATCACCAAGAGCCTGTTCGGCTCGGGCACCATGCCTGGGTTGTTCGATATGGATCCGAAGATGAAGCAAGCCAAGCGACCCGACGGCTCTTACGGCTGGCGCGCAGCCGGTGGTCTCACGCGCCTCAACTTCATGCCCCAACCAGCGGCTGGCGGCGGCGGCACCAAAGCCAGCGCGACTCCCTGACGCTCACGGCATAGCCGTGAGTCGCCGAGCGTCGGCCTGACCAGCCTTACGAATCCACCGCGATGCCGAGCTGCTGACGCAGGCCGAAGTATTGGTGGCTCACGCTGAACAGCACGAGCTCTTTCAGGCGTTCGTCGGTGCTGACGGAGCTGGTGCTCTGGTCCGAGGCTTTGATGATTTGCGTGGCGGTCTCGAGGTCGTGAGACAACAAGAAACCGACGCGATCTGCCGTGAGGTCGACGCCCCGCACCCAGCGCTTCAAGTCGAGCGCAGCGCCCGACGTGAGTAGCTTGGCTACCACGCGCGTCAGGTGATCGCGCGCTTGGCCCGTGACGCCCGCCTCCAGGGCTTGCATGGCCTCGGTCACGGCGCCTTCCAGCTCCGGATTGACTGGAAACTGCGGGGAAGTCAGCTTGATGGCCGCGAAGAGCCAGGCCTTCAGCACGGTGCCGCTGGCCAACAGGTGACGCAGATACAGTCCCGGACGCAAATACGTGAGCTGCTGGCCTGCGATGAAGCCGGCGGGCTGCAGCGGTACGTCCGCGCGCAGCGCAGTTTGTCCGAGCACCAGCGCGGGCTCGTGCGTGAAGAGAAACGAGAGGCCGCCCGGATCATTCGGGTTCTCGAACGCGGGGGGCACCTGCATGCCGAGCACGCCGGCGGCGTAGTACAGGCTCTGGCAGACAGGGGCAGGGTGCTGCGTCACGTCGACCAGGTAGCTGGTGTCGTAGCCTAGCTCTTGCGCGGTTTGGCTACGCCGAGCAATCACGGCGGGCTCAATCAACGCGAACACGCCGCTCAACAGCGCGTCCGAATCGGCGTGCATCAACTGCACCAGCCACTCTTCGTCGCCCAGCGTGGACTGCGCGGGCGCCGCAGTGTCGCTCTTCATGCGCTTGTAGAAGCGCTCTTCGTCGGGCTCGGCCAGGTTGAGCACGCTGAGCGTTTGACACAAGCACCACGACGCGTCGGCCTGCTTGGTCTCCGTGTACAGGCGCCGCAGGGCTTTGTAGGACTCGGGGCGAAACGGGTTCTGACGCAACAGCAGGGCTTGGCTGGCGACGGCCTTGTCTAGGTACTTTTCCGGGTCGGTCGCGTACAGGCCGCCCAGGTGCTCCGAGCGCTCTTTGTTCTCGGGCTGCAGGGTTTGCGCCGCTTCGTAGGCGTCAATCGCCTGATCCATCAGGCCCAGGTTGTGCTCATACAGCTCGCCCAGCTGCTGGAAGCTGTCGAGCATCGCGACCTTGTCGTCGGAATCGGTGGCGGCGTCCAAACGGCGCTTCAGCAAGCGCTCGACAGCTTCCCAGTTGCTGCGCTCGCGCTCGAGCTCGACGGCCTCGTTCAGCGCCTTGTCGAAGCGCGGCTCGAGCTTCAACACTTGCTCGTAGTATTCGAGCGCGCGGTCCACGTCACCCGCTTGTCGCGCGGTGACGATGGCGGCGGTGTGTAAGTACTTCACCTTCTGCTTCGGGTCGTCGACGAACTCGGCCAGGCGCAACACGACCTCGACCAGCTTGTTCCAGTCCTTTTCCTCGCTGTAGAGCTGCATCAACTTGGTCAGCAGCTTCCGGTCGTCGGGGCGGTCTTCGAGGGCGGCCACGAAGCTTTTGGCGGCGCCGGCGCGGTCGCTCAGTTTCTCACCAGAAATGTCGCCGATTTCGATCAATAGCTCGACGCGCTGGTCGCCCGTCGCGATGTCCAAGTGCCGGGTCTTGACCTTGATCACTTCGGGCCACTTGGCTTCACTCTCGTAAATCTTGGCTAGTGCAAAGAGCGGTGCGGCGCTGCTCGGGTCCGCGTCGGCGGCGTCCTCCAGCGGCTGCCTGGCTTCTTCGATGTTGCCCGTTTGGCGTAGCGCTTCGCCCAAGCGGTATTGCGCTTGGCCCCGCTGCGTCTCGCTCATGCGCTCGCCGAAGCGACTGAGCAGGTCGCGGAACAGCTCGGCGGCGCGCTTGGGTGAGCCATTTTCGAAGGTCACCAGCGCCACGCGCTCGAGCGCTTGCTGATCGTCGGGCGCAATGCGCAGCAGCGTGTCCATCGGCGCCAGGGCCTTTTCGGTCGAGCCGGTTTGCGAAAGCGCGTCCACGTAGTGCACCAGCACGCGAATGGCCTCGGTGCGCTCCAGCATGTCTGCGCGGCCCACGACGCCTTCGTAGTGTTTGGCGGCTTCCAGCGCGCGCTTGGCTTCTAACGAAATGTCGCCCAGCACCACCAACGCGTCCAGGTTGGTGGGGTCGAAGGCCAGCGCGCGTCGCGCGGCTTCCTCGGCGCGCCGGTCGTCGCGCACGCCGTCACGCAACAGCCGCGACAGCTGCCCGGCCAACTTGGCACGGGCCAAATCGCCCACGGTCTGCGCGAGCTCGCGCTCAATCAGCTGCACGGCGGCGTTGTGGTCACCGCGCGCCGCGAAGGCCGCGCGTAGCGCCTGCGATGCGTTGGCGTCCTTGGGGTTGGCGTCGAGCGCGTTCTGGAAGCGCGCGATGGCGCCGTCCTTGTCGCCGCGATTTTCCAGCAGCTTGGCGGCGCGAATCCACTGTTCGGCGCGCGCTTCGGGCGTTGTGGCCTTGGCAGCCAACGCCTCGATGGCGGCGACAGCCGCGCCCGAGTCGCCGCTCGATTCACGCAGCTTTGCCATGGTTTCCATGGCGGTCGGGTGGTGGGGATCGATCTCGAGCGCTTGCTCGTAGGCGCCGATGGCGCGATCGGGCGAGCCGACTTGCTCGGCCAACACTTTGGCGCGCGCCAAAATCAGCGCCAGGCGGCGCGGCGCCTCGCTCACCAGCTTGGTGTGCCGCTCGTAAATGCCGACCACGTCCTCCCAGCGCTCGAGGCTGCGGTACAGGCGCACCAGCGCCGTCAGCGCGTTCTCGCTGCTGGCGTCGAGCTTCAGCACGTTCTCGAACGCGTCCGCTGCTTGCTTCGGGTCGAGGAACTCTTCCTCGTACAGCGCAGCGATGCGCTCCCACAGCGTCACCTTCTGGCGTGGAGTGGCGGCCGCCTCGATTTGCCCTTGCAGGTTCTCGAGCAAGTCTTGGAAACGTCCCAGCTTGGAGTAGACGCGATCGAGCCCACGCAGGGCTTCGGCGTGGTGCACGTCGAGGGCGAGCACGTCCTTGTAGCGACGGATGGCCTCCGTGTCGTCGCTGATTTGGGTCTCGTACACCTCGGCGATGCGCGATAGCGAACGCAGCTTTTCGTCACCACGTTGCGCGCCTGAGCGGCGCACCAGGTGCTTGACCAGGTTCATGAAGTCGCCCGTGCGCTCGTAGATGCGCGCAACGGCGTCGCTGGCCTTGGTGTGGCCCGGATCATCGACCAGAATTTGCTCGTAAAGCGCGCGCGCGTTCTGGGTGTCGTTCAGGTACTGCTCGAGGATTTCGGCGGCCTCGCCGCGCAGGTCCCGGGCTTGCGCGGGAGTCTTGGCGGCGTCGGCGCGGCGCGTGAGCACCATGCCCAGCTCCTGCCATTGCTGCGCCTTCCTGTAGATTTGCGTCATGCCGTCCAGGGCGGCGTCGTTGCCCGGCTCGGTTTGAACGACCGCCTGGAAGCAGGGCAGCGCCAGGTCCGGGCGTTGCAGCTTGTCGATGTACCAGCGCCCGAGCTTGAGCGAGATCGGGTTCTTGAGCTCGACCGGCAGCTGGCCGTCGTTCACGGTGCTTTGGCAACTGCTGAGCAGCTCGCCCCAGCTTTCCTGGCTGGAGCCGCACAGCCGCTCGAGCTCACTTGCGACGGACGGCTGCTCCGGGTCTTCGCAGAACGATTGCGTGAAAGCAACGAGCGCTTGCTCTTTGTCGGCCATCTCGCCGGCGTACAGCTTGCCGATCTCGGCGAAGGCGCGTGCGCGCGCGACGTTGCTGCTCGCCCGCTCGCTTTTGCCGAGCAGCATCTCGATCAGCTCTTCATACTTGCCCAGCTTGCGGCGTGCTTCTTCCAGGCCACGCTCGGCAACTTGGTCGTCGGGATCGAGCTCCAGGATCGCGACGTACAGCCCTTCGGCCAAGTCCAGCTTGCCGGCAATGTCTTGGTAGATGCGGGCGGCGCGGAAGAGCAGGCTCTTCTTGGTGTCGGTCGCCTCGTCACCGGCGCCGGACACGGATTCGGCTGCCTGCTTGAAGGCGGATGCGACCCTTTCCGCGGCACCCTCGCTGCTGGCGGCGGCCTCCAGCGCGAGCGCGGCTTCGTCTTTCGACGGGTCTGCCAGCAGGTCGTCGACGCGCTGCTCGATTTCTTCGCTGGAGAGCTGCTCACGCTTTTGGTCCGACGCCCGGCCTTGACCTTCGAGCAGCTCGAGCACGGCCTGCGCGTTCTTCGGGCGCCGGCTCACGTTTTTGTCTAGCAGTGCCAAGACCAAATCGTCCAGCTCGCGTGGGATCCAGCCGCGTGGGGCGACGCTGCTCGGCGGCGCCGGATCTTGCATGAGGTGACCGAAGGCCGTCTCGAGCGCGGGCTTTTCCCCGAACACGGGCTTGCCCGACAGAATCTGGAAGAGCACCGCGCCGAACGAGTACACGTCGCTCGATAGATCCGCGACCAAACCGCGGATCTGCTCGGGCGAGACCGCGCTGGGCGAGCCGACGGTGCTGAACAGCTCGCCGCGACCGTTGCTGGTGCGCGCGCGGGCGCGCAGCCGATCGGACCCGGCGTCGACCAGCACGATTTGTGGCGAGCCGTCGGCGCCACGCGTCAGCAGCAAATTCTCCAACCGGAGATCGCCGTGCGCTACGCGCTGTTCGTGCAGCGCGTTCAGCGCCTCCAAAATGCCCTTCACGAGCGGCCGCGCTTCGTTGATGTGAATCGGACCGGTGCGCGCCAAGCGCTGCGCCAAGGGCTGACCGTCCACGTACTCGTGCAAGATGGCGGTGCGACCGTCGACCGTGATGACTTGGACGCCACGGGGCAAGCCAGGGTGGCTGATTTTGCCGGCCAAGCGCGTGACCGTGAGGAAGCGGTGCAGGCCGCGCCCGTCGCGCGTGGCTTCGCGCCTCAACAGCTTGAGGCGGTACTCGGCGTTGCCTTGCTTGGCGACGTAGGAGACGGCCAAGCGCCCTTCGCCCAGCTGGCGCACGATGGTGAAGCCGCCAAAGTCTTGGCCGGGCTGCAGCTGTTCCTCGGAGTGCAGGCCGGTGAGACGAATGTCGGCCACTTCGGCGCTCACGTTGGCCCGCGTCGCCAACAGTACGTCGCAGAGCGCTTCGACTGCGTCGTTCTCCACGCAATGCGACGTCAGCGCGCCGGCAAAGCTCGCCTTGGCGGCGGTGCCCCCGACCCGTTCGGGGTCGAATCCAAGAATATCCCGGCTCAGGGCGACGAGCTCGTCCAGCTCGTACAACCGCTCAAGCTCCGCCCGCAGGAGGTCCGCTTCGATCATCAGTATGTCTCGGTCCTTGCGCCCGCGCGGCAAGTTGCGGGGCACCTCGAAATTGGCGGGAAACCATAGCCCGGTTGTTAACCGCGGCCGCCCAAATTCGATCAATGAATCAGAAACTTTTCCGCCGC
>JAYUYU010000881.1:0-3401 GCA_043752365.1 Myxococcales bacterium
TTGATCACCAGCACCTGGCCAAACACGTTTTCAACGCGGTAGGCCCGCATTTACCGCCACCCGGCTACGTGGACATCGTGTTCGAACATGGTTGAGCTGGCCCGACCCGACTTGGCCGTTACCGGCCGTGAACGGTTGTCGTTCGCGGAGCGCACCATCATCCGCCTGGTGAGGGCGACGTTCCGGCGCGGCATCGTCGACGGCATCATCCGCGGCCTCCAGCATGGCATCGGCTCGTCTTGGATTCACCACTGCACCAAGAACTTGCGTCACATGCACGGCATCGAGCGCTTGCCGGTGTTGGAGCAGCGCCAGAGCTACATCTTGGTGGCGAACCACCGCAGCTTCTTCGACCTGTACATCATCTTCGGCGACTTGGTACGACGTGGCCTTCGGCACCGCATCGTGTTCCCGGTGCGCTCGACCTTCTTCTACGATAACCCCGTTGGGTTACTGGTGAACGGGTTCATGAGCTTCTTCGCCATGTACCCGCCGCTCTTTCGCGAGCGTAAGAAGCTGATTTTGAACCCCACTTCGCTCGACGAGCTGTCCTGGCTGTTGCGGCGCGGCGGCATGTTCTGCGGCATCCACCCCGAGGGCACGCGCAAGAAGGACGACGACCCGTACACGTTCCTGCCAGCGCAGCGCGGGGTCGGTCGCATCATTCACGGGGCGCGCGTGCCGGTAATTCCGGTGTTCATCAACGGGCTAATCAACGATTTTCCTCGGCAAATTGAGGGCAACTTCGACGGCACGGGCAAGGACATCTTCGTGGTGTTCGGCAAGCCCATCGATTTCGGCAACCTGCTGGACGAGCCGGCGGGTGCGCGCACCGAGCAGCGCATCGCCGATCGCACGCTCGAGGTCATTCACGAGCTCGGCCAGGAAGAAAAGCGGCTCCGCGCAGAGCGAGGCCGCTGAGATGAGGCGCGGGGGGACAGTCCTCTCGCTGTGCCTGCTAGGCGCGGGCTGTAAGCAAGAGAACGAGGGGCCGCCGGCGACGCCTGCTGTCGTCGCGTATCCTGCCGCAACGCCGGCGGCGCCAGCGCCCGTGCCCGGCGGCATGCCCGCGCCAGGCCCCATGACCGCGTCGACCATGCCCCCGGCGTTCGGCTTCTTCTGCGCCACCGACAAGGACCCGCAGTGCCCCTTCGGCCACTGCCTAGCCGGGCGCTGCGGCGGCTGCGCCACCAGCGCGGACTGCAAGCCAAGCACGCAGTGCCTCCCCACTCTCCTCGGCCAACTCTGCGTCCCCGTCTCCTCGTCTCCCCCCGTGCCCGTGCCCGTGCCCGGCGCTCCCGCTCCCGCTCCCGCTCCCTTCGAGTCAGCGCGCCAACTCTGCGTGCAACGCACGAACGAATACCGCGCACGGGTCGGCGTCGCCCCCGTCGCGCGCCGCGCCGACACGGAAGCCTGCGGTGACGCCGAAGCGCGCTCAGACGCAGCTTCGCGCACCGCGCACGGCGCCTTTGGCCAATGCCGCGAACGCGCCCAAAACGAGTGCCCCGGCTGGCCTGGCGCGCCCGAAGACGTGATTAATCGCTGCCTGGCGATGATGTTCGCCGAAGGCCCCGGCGCCGGCCCCGCGCACGGCCACTACACCAACATGACCGATGCCAAGTACCGTGGCGTCTCATGCGGCATCAGCGCTGGCGCGAACGGCGAGCTATGGATCGTGCAGAACTTCTTTCCCTAGTCAGCGACGTCCTGCCATCAGTGCACGACCGGCTCGAAAGCTTCGCAGGGGAACTTGATCGACAAGCCGTGTTCACCGCTCTTGATGGTCTCGCACGCCTCACCCAAAAGCTCGATTTGGCTGGCTGTGTTGACTTGCCAGCCGTCGTCGTCGTCCAGCACTAGCTTGCCACCGTCGAGCGTAACGGTGCCGGTCGCTTCCTCGCCTTTGGCGATGGTGCCAGCCAAATCGATCTTGCAAGGGCGGGCGCCGTTGATGATGTCGTCGAAGGCGCTGCTGAGCGCGCCCGGGCTGAACCCGGGGTAAATGTTACCCCCACCCGCTTCCGCAACGTCAGTCAGGTGCTTCTGCAACGCGGCGTTGGATGGTGTGCTTACGTTGATGACGTGCACCGTAATGTCGTCGCCGTTGATCGCCTTCGCAATCGCCACGACCTCAGCCTTAATCTGCGCCGGCAAGCCCGCGGCCTTGCACTTTTCCGGCATTCCATCGCCGAAATCGGGGCATTCGCAGTTGTCGGGCTCGCCGTCGGTCGCTAGCACAATAAGCTTCGGACCCGGCTCTGCGAAGGCCCTCAGGGTTTCTGCGGCGGCCTGCAGTGACTCGCCCGTCGGCGTGTCGTCGGCGATGTCGTTGCACTTGAACGCGTCCAGCATGGGCTGGTGATTATTTAGTAAAATCGGCTGCTCCAACAGCACCGGACACGCCTTGGCGTCGTCGATTTCATCAGGAGCGCCGGCCTTCACCCGGCCGTTGTTGGAAGAGTAGAGCGAGAGCCCGAAGCGCACTCGATCTTCCAGCGGCTTTACGATGCCCTTGGTGGGGTTCATCAACACGTCCCGCACCACGTTCCAGCGCCAGTCGTTATCTTTTGGGCAGTCGCCAAGCGTGTAGGTGCCAGCACCCACTGCTTCTTTCACGGCATTGCCGAAGCCGTCGGCGTTCATCGACCCGGAGCGATCGATGAGCAAGAGCACCGTCGGTACTTGCGGCGTGAACGCAACGCCGACGTCGATGCAGCTGGAGGAGCCGCCCGCGCCGTCGCCCCCAGTGCCGTCGCCGCTCGCGCCGCCAATGCCTCCAATCACCAGATCGCGGTCGGTCGGGCAGGTGCCGTCGTCGTAACAGGCCGCGCCGTTCTTGCAGGCCTTTTCGGCGCCAGGCTCACAGGGCGCCGAGCAATGCTTGCGCTCCGAGCACAGTAAGCCAGCGTTACAATCGCTTTCGTCAGCGCAAGCTCGGCCCAAACCTTGCGAGCAGCGACCGTTCACCAGGCACGCTTCGTCACCACACCCGCTGCCAGCCACGTCGCCGCAAGCACCAACGCACCGGTCGCCGGAGCCGCACACCAAGGCCTCGCCACAATCGCTGTTGCCACCGCACTCCTCACCCAAGCCCGCCCGGCCACGAAAAGGGTCGCCATTATTGGCTAGCTCCGGATTCGAGCCACAAGCGGCTGCGAGCACGAACGCGCAGCCGCAGCTCAAAAACAGGCCTCGAAACGATTTCGACTTTAACGGCATGACCCGAACCTCCAACCAGCTAACCCGTGCTGGAGTGTAGCGCTAAGGGGCGCCGCGCGCGAGCACGACACCGCACCACACGAGCACGGCCCAGCCTGCCAGAAAGCCCAGACCACCAAGCGGCGTGACGGCCCCAAGCCAGCGTGGGCCACCCAGGGCCATCACGTACAGGGAGCCACTGA
>JAYUYU010000882.1:0-3400 GCA_043752365.1 Myxococcales bacterium
TGCGAGTGGCCAGGCACGAAACCCAGCGTGCCCTGCTCGTCGACCACCACCTTCACGAAAAAGTTCACGTTGGCTACGACGTCGCGCTTGCCGAGGTCGTACTTGCCAAGCTCGACCAAGAAATTGTCGCGCGTGTTGCGATGCCAGTCGTTGCGCAGCTTTTGGTAGCTGCCCTCGCCGAACTTGGCGCGGCCGTGCGCGGCCGTGCCGTGACCGGTGATGGTGTCGTGCCAGCCGACGCTGTCTTCGGTCACCGAGCACAACACCCGGCCCATGTCCGAGTATAAAACGTAACCCGCCGTCAGGCGCGCAATGTGCTGCGCCTTCAGCGTATCGGGCATGTTGTAACGCTCGCTCGGTTCCTCGGCGTTGTAGAAGAGCGCCGCCACTGACGCGCCGCCTGCTACGTCCGTCAGCCGCAGCGTTTGCCCACGCCGCAGGACCCGCGACCACATTTGGCCGCCGCGCAGCGGCTCGTCCAACAACACCTGTAGATCGCTCATACGTCGTGCCTTCTCCCCAGGGAGGTCGACGTGGGAGCACACTCGCGCCCGGTGCCGTCCGGACCCTGGAAGGAACATTCAGCGCCGAGTCGTCCCGGCATTGTGGCCCGTCGCGAACCGGGTCGTCCCGGCTCAGGCTTTGCGAAGTGCCGCGGCGCTAGGCCGCAACGACACCTAGTTTCGCCGTATCGGGTTTCAGGGAGGTTTCACGCTGGTGAATCAATTGCTCGAGCCGCTTTTTGGTCGCGAGAAAGTGGCCTGACAAGAACTGGTCGGTGTGGCGAGGCCGAGCGACGGGCACGTCGATGATTTCTAGGATGCGCCCCGGATGCGCCCCCAGCACGACGATGCGGTCGGACAGGTAGATGGCCTCGTCCAAGTCGTGCGTGATGAACAAGATCGTGACGTCGACTGTCTCCCAGATTTTCAGCAGGTGGGCCTGCATGCTGCCGCGCGTCTGAGCGTCCAGCGCGCCGAACGGCTCGTCCATCAGCAAAATGCGCGGCTCGTTAGCCAAGGCGCGCGCAATGGCCACCCGCTGCTTCATGCCGCCCGACAGCTGCGCCGGGTAGTGGCTGGCGAAACTGGTGAGCCCCACCAGGTCCAGCCAATCCATCGCCGTGCGTTCGGCCTTCGACTTGGGCATGCCCTTCATTTTCAGGCCGAACATCACGTTCTGCTTCACGTTGAGCCACGGAAATAGCGTGTAGCCCTGAAAGACCATGCCGCGGTCCGCGGCGGGCTCACCGACTTCCTTGCCGTCGATGGTGATGGACCCGCCGGTGCAAGTTTCGAGTCCGGCCACGATGCGAATCAGCGTGGATTTTCCGCAGCCGGACGGGCCAATTACGCTGATGAACTCGCGCTTTCGCACGTCGAAGCTGATCTTCGACAGCGCCAACACCGGGCCCTGCTGGCTCTCGAACTGTCGCGAAACCGCCGACAGCCGCATGACGACGGGCCGCTGCCTAATCTCGGCGAAGCGCGCAGAAACTTCTTCGGGGTGGTGCAGGTAGCTGGGTAGCTCGAGGCGATCTTCAACCGACATGGGCCTTTTCTTCCGTAGTGTCCGGCATAGGAGCGATGGGCAGGCGTTGCAGCACCTGCGAGTCGTTGATGGGGTCCGCTTCGGGCTCGGCCGCGCCCCGCGGCGAGAACGCCAGCTTGAGTTGGTTGAACAAGCGGAACAGCGAGTTGTTACCCGTCTCCCACGGAAACAAAAAGCGCCCGACGAAGTTCAAAGACTGATCGGTAACCAGCCCAATGATGCCGATCATCACGATGCCGGCGTAGACGTTGTCGAAGTGCCGGTAGCGTTGCTCCTGGTACAGAAACGCGCTGATGCCCGATTTTTCGCCGATCAGCTCGGCCACGACCAGGTACGTCCAGGCCCAGCCCAGCAGGATGCGCATGTCGCGATACAGCGCCGGCAGGGCCGCCGGTATCACGACGCTTGTCAGCAACTGAAAGCGATTGGCGCCGAGGGTCTGGGCAGCCTGCAACAGCGCGCCGTCGACCGAGCGCGTCGTGTTGGCCACGATGAGCACCATTTGGAAGAAGGTGCCGATGAAAATAATCGTGATTTTCGGCTCGTTGCCGAGACCCAAGACCGCGACCGCCAGTGCGCCGAAAACCGGCGCCGGCATGTAGCGCACGAAATCCACGAACGGCTCCGCGAGCCGCGAAAACAACGAGAAAGTTCCGCACAAGATCCCGATTGGCAGCCCCAAGAGGGCGGAATACACGAAGCCCCAGAAAATGACCTGGCAGCTCTGCCAGAGGCTTTCGTGAAGCCAGTAGTCACCCTTGCGTAGAGGCGGCGTGGTGAAGGCGGTGTAAAACGCTCGCGCTACCTCGTGCGGTGCTGGCAAGAACACCGGGTTGGCACGCTCACCCTGCAGGGGCTTGGCGTGGGCACGGCGGAGCTCGTGGTTGCGCTTCTCGAACACTTCCAAGTCGACGAGTTGGTCGACCGCAACGTAGCTGTACTCGCCCGGAACGTTCACGTCACCCGCGTCGCGCACGTGCACGAGCGGGTGCCAAATGAACGGTACGTAGCTAACGATGCACCAGGCCAGAAACGGCAGCACGAAAGCCAGCACGCCCGCTATCAAGCTGGCGCGAGGCGGTAGCGGCGCTCGCACGGCGAGCAACCGGCGCCGTGGCCCCTTCGGCTTCGCGCCGGCCGGGGCCGAAGCCCCGACCGACGGTGCCACGGGCTCTCGTTCTGGCCCGTCGTGCGTCACTTGAGGGCTTCCTCCGTGACGGACGGGTCGAGGTACTCGTCGACTTTTTCGGGCGTCTTGTAGACGGTGTTCTTGACGTTGAACTCGTCCACGATCTTGTTCGAGCCGTAGATGGAAGCCAGGCCCTCGGCTTTTGCCCAATGCTTCTTGCCCTCCTCGAGCCCCATGATGTGAGTTCCCTTCATGATCGCCTTGTATTGGTCGGGCGTGAGCCCAACGCGCGCGCTCATGATCTTGGCGGCTTCGTCGACGCTCTTCGGATCATTGACGAATTTGGCGACGCGGTCCCAAACCTTGGCCACTTTGACCCAGTCCGCGCGGCGTTCGGCCAGGCTCTTGGGGCTGACGGCCAGCATGTCGTAAATCAAGCCCGGCACGTCTTTGCTGGTGAAAATGGGCTTAGATCCGGGCACCTCTTTCAGAGCCGCGCCGCTGCTGGGCTGCCAGCAGGCGACCGCGTCGACGTCACCCGACTTGAGCGCCTGCGGCGTTTCGTCGGTCTTGACGTTCTTGAGCTTGACGTCGGACTCCTTCAAGTTCGCCGCCTTGAGCGCATGCAACAGCAGCAGGTGATCGACGAACCCGACCTCGACGCCGATGGTCTTGCCCTTGAGCTGAGCCACCGTGTTGATGCCCGGCTTGGCGACGATC
>JAYUYU010000883.1:0-8581 GCA_043752365.1 Myxococcales bacterium
ACGCGCCGTGGCCTCAGCCGCTTGGCGCTCGACCCCGCTGCCGCCGAGCGCGACCTGGCCGGCGTCTGGGAGGTACTGGGCGAAGCCGTCCAAGTCGTAATGCGCAAGCACGGCTTGCCGGACGCCTACGAGCAACTCAAAGATCTCACGCGCGGCCAGCCGCTGACCAAAGAGATTTTGCACCAATTCATCGGCGGCCTCACGCTGCCGGCGGACGCGCGCGATTACTTGCTAGCGCTGACGCCACAGACGTACATCGGCATCGCGGCGACCACCGTACGCCACGTGCTTTAGGCCGCCGTCGAGGCAGCGGGGACGCCAAAAGCGATTTCGCTAGCGACCACGCAGACCCAAAACCTGTAGCGGCGCGTCCGACAGAGAAAATTCGATTTCGTCCCCCAGCCGCACCGAAATCGTGCGCTGTGGACCGTCCAAGAACAGCGTAGATTCGTCCATCTTGCTGATGACGGTAACGCGCTGCGCGGATTTGATGATGGCGCGCGCAAGCGCGTGCTTCTTGCCGCGCGGCGTGTAGGGCTCGCGCACGACCAGCTGCAGTTGGCGTGACGCGAGCGGCAGCACGCGACCGCCAGCCGAGCGTTGCGCGGCCGTGGAACCTGCGGGCGGGCCAATCCAAATGCCGCTGGAGCGCTGCGTCTCGGTGACGCGACCAATGTGCAGAATGTAGCGGGAGGTCGCGGCCGGAGAGTTGTGACAGTACAAGGCTTCGTTCAACACGCGCTTGCTGCGTAGCCGGCCGTTGAGCGCCACGGACATGCGCGACAACGAAAGCTTGCGCAGCTTGTCGCTAAGCGCTTGCTCGAGGTAACGGCGGAAGTCTTTGCGTGTCGCGGCGCAGAAAAAGCCGACCGAGTGCTTGGGCGCGCTGTTAACGCCCAAGATTGGAATGTCGTCGACGTTGTGCGAAGCGGCCAGCAACGTACCGTCGCCTCCGACCGCGATCACCAGCTCGGCGTCAGAGGTATCGAAGGCAGCGTGTGCGCGACGTAGCAGTAGCGCCCGCGCGCCCGCGCGCGAAAGCTCCGCCATGACGACGTCGAGGGTGCGCAGGTGCTCGGCGTGCGAATCGAGCCAGCTGCGCACGGCCGGGTCCTTCTTCTTAATCAAGAGGCTGGCGCGCGGGTCGCCCTCTTCTTCGACGAAGCGCTGGTAGCTCGTGCGCTTCGCCACGACGATGACTCTTGGTCCGGACATCTAGCTTGCTGGGCGCGAGCCTAGTGCCGGGGCGCGGCGCCCGTCTAGAGCACGCAGCCAATTAGTCGGAGCGGCGGCGGCGGGCGATGATGTCGGCGAAGCGACGGAGACCGAGCTCGGTTTTGACGTCTTCGATGCCGCCCGTGGTGCACCAGGCGAGTGCATCGGAGAGCGGGACGTCTATGACTTCGCCGAAGCGTTCGAGGGGGGAGCCGTCGAGCTCCGGCGCCTTGCGCTGGTTGGGATCGACAGCGACGTGAAAGTAGAATTGGCGCTCGGAGACGATGCCCGGGGCGGGAAAGGTGCTGGGGCCGAGCGGTATGAGCTGAGACCTCTCCACTTCGAAGCCCAGCTCCTCGATCAGCTCGCGCTGGGCAGTGCCGATCACGCCTTCGGGCGTTTGTTCGCCCGGCTCGACCAAGCCGGCGGGCAGCTCCCAAAGGCCTCCGTGGTCGTGCTCTTCGAGCAAGGGCGATCGCGCCTTGTCGCGCATGGCGACGGGTGGGCGCAGGCAGCTGCGCAGGTAGACGTATGGCACGCCGCGCGCGTCTTCGTAGTGGGCGAGCATGACGGCGGCGTCGATGGCGCGACGGTCGACTTCGTCGTAGTCGAAGGGCTCGCTGGCGGAGCCGTCTGGGTAGTGAGCGCGGAGGCGGCGGCGGCGCAGTCGCAAGAAGCCACTGGCGCCTTTCGGCGAGAGATCTTCGAGGACCTCCAGTCGAACGTTGGGAAGCGGGGGTAGGCCCGGCGCCTTGAGTTTCATGCTCTGGCCCAGTAAGAGGAGGCATACTTTCGCACGGAGCCCGTATGCCCGTCAGAAATCCTCGCACCCTGATCATCAGCGCAGCGCTTCTGGTAAGCGCTGCCATGCAGACCGCGGTGGCAGCGCCCAAGGTCGCCCCCGCCCAACCCGCCAAGCCGGCCGCACCCGCCGCACCCAAGTCCAAGCTGGACCTGCCCAGCTTGCAGAAGGCCCTGGAATCGGGCGACTCCGCCCAGGTGCTGGCAGCACTCGAGACAATCGCGAAAAGCGGGGACGCCGCCGGCGCGCCGCTGGTCGAGGCGCTGCTCGGTCGTGGCGCCGACGTAACGGTGCTGAGCCGCGCCATCGAGGCGCTGGGCTTCTTGGCGCAGCCATCGTCCGGGGCAGCTCTGGCACCCTACACGCAGCACCGCACCCCGGAGCTGCGTCGCGGGGCGCTGCGCGCACTCATAGCCACCAAGGCGCCGTTGGCCGGCGACGTGCTGCGCCGCGCTTTGCGCGGCAACGACCCGACGCAGCGGGCGGTCGCAGCGCGCGGCCTGGGCGAGCTGAACGTGCGCGCCGCGGTGCCGGAGCTGTTCAGCGTGTTGCCCAAAGACGTGAGCGAGGCCGCTCAGTCCTTGGGTCAGCTTTGTGTCAGCGACGAATGCGCCAAGTTCACGGGGCTGCTAGGCCGCCTACGCTTCGAGGTGATGGAGTCGGGCATCGTGCCGCTGTTACTGCGCCCTGGAGCCGACGTGCCCGATGACGTGAAGTTGAAGCTGATCGAGAAGCTTCGCCGCATGGCTACACAGCCCGCTAACCAGCTGATCCAAACGGCGCTGGCGAAGTTTCCAACCGACGGCAGCCCCAAGGTAAAGCAGGGCTTGGAGCGCGCACTCAAGGGTTTTTCGGTCACCGAGGAGGCAGAGTGATGCGCCCGTCTCAGATTCTCTCGGCCTCGATCAGCATGGTGACAGCCGCGCTGCTGCCGGCCTGTGGCGGCAACATCGTGAAGGGCGTCGGTGCCCCCTTTTCGGAGACCTGGCAATCCGACCAAGGCAAATCGATCGCGGCGCTGGAAGAACGGCTACGCGCCGCCAAGGCTCCCGCGGCAACGCCAGTGGCCGTGGGCGTTACCGACACGAGCCTGGTCGGCATGGCGCTGCCGAGCGGCAAGCGCTGGGTGCACACCAGCAGCGCCGATACGGTGCCAATCGTCGCCGGCGAGCTGGTGGTGGCAAGCAACGCAGGCACGCTGTTCGCCCTGGACGCCAAGAGCGGTCGGCAATTGTGGAGCGTGCCGATCGAGAATCGCAAGCTGCGCGGCGCCGGGGACGACGGCGAAACCACCGTCGCGGTCGTGGCCGGCGAGAATCCAGGTAAGAGCCGCTTCGTAGCCGTTAGCCGCAACGGCGAAGTCATCCGCAGCATCGACTCCAGCGTCGATCTCGGGTTTCCGGCAGTCAAAGCCGGCATTGGTTTCATTCCCTGGAGCGACCAGTACGTCACGGCCGTCGACCTGAAGAGTGGCGACGAGGTCGCGCGCTTGCTGGTGCGCGAAATCGTGACGCAGGCGCGGAACTTCAATGGTGACTTGTGGTTCGGCGAAAAGGGTCTGCTGCGTTTCGACGACAAAATCCGACTCGCCACCACCAACCAGGGCACGCGCGTCGGTTTGCCGACGCGACAACTACCGGGCAAGCCGGTTTGGCTGGGCAGCGGGAACCAGCTGTGGCCCGTCAGCAGCTCCGCGCGACTGAAAATTCGGCTGAGCGCTCAGCCCGTTGCGCTGGCCGACGGCGCACGTCTTTCGAATCACGCCTACTTGGCCAGCTACTTCCGCGTCGTGCTCGGACTCTCGGACCAAGACGGCAGCCTGCGCTTCGTCAAGTCGCTGAGCGGGGACGCGCTGGGCATGAGCGCCGCGCAACACGGCTTTGCGGTGTGCGACGCCAGCGGGAAGGTATCGCTCGTGTCCGAGAAGGGCGGCGACGCGGGCAGCGCCCATCTCGGCACGCGCTTGCTGGCTTGTGCGGTCGACGTCAGCGCCTCCAGTTTCGAACAAGCCCAAGCGCCCGCTGCGCTGGCCGAGCAAATCGGCCAAGCGCTGAGCGAGCTGACGCCGGACATGGCCGTCGCGCAGAAGCTGCTCGTCGACGAGCTGACGAAGCAAGACGACGCGCTGGTCACAAAAATTTTGATTGACCTAACCAGCAGCGCAAAAATACCGCCCGACCTTCGCGGCGCCGCGCGCAAGCTCATAGCCACGCGCCGCTCCGGCAAAGAGTACATGCTGGCCGCTCTCGAGCGTCACTACGACTACGTGTCGGACGTGTTGTTACCGCCGCCGCTCGGCCCGCTTGCGGATGCGCTGGCGGCCATGAACGAAGTCAGCGCAACGCCGCTTTTGGCCCGCCACCTCAACGACCCGGCCAACGAAATGGCCGACGTGGAGCGCGCCGCAGTAGCGCTGGGTAAGCTGGCCACGCCAACCGAATACGAAGAGCTACGCACCTTTTTTGCGCTTTATCGCGCCACCGCCGACGAACCTTCGCTGGTGAACGCGGTCGTGGCCATCGGCGGCGCACTTTTGCGCATCGGCGGGGCCCCCGGCAAGACCGTCGTCGAACGCGCCGCCCAAGATCCGCTCACGCAAGCGGACGTGAAGCGCGGGCTGGGCGCCTTGCTCGCGCAGCAAAGCGAGGCTCCCGGCGCGCCAAAAACGACGGACGTTGCGCAAACCGCGCAGCGCCCCTAAGGTTCTTGTCTACTGGATGAGCTTCGAGCTGATTCGTAAACGCCTCGTCGAAGGGCGCCCGCTGGTGTTGGACTCGGATACCGGGGCGTCCTTCCGAGCGCGGGGGGTGCTTCTGGGCTCACCCGGCGCACTGGGCCAGCTGCTCCGCGAACGACCCGCCGAGGTGGCTGCCCACTACCGCGCGGAAATCGAAAGCCGAGTGGACGTGCTCTCGGCGCTCACGGCTGACACCACGCCGCGCGCGCTGTCCGAAGTCGGCATGGAGCACCGCGCAGCGCAGCTCACGGGACGCGCAGTCGAGCTAGCGCTCGAAGCCACGCAAGATAGCGGCCGGCCAACTGCAGTCGCTGGCGTGCTCGGCTCGGACATGGTGAGCCCCATGGCAGCCGACAGGCTGCACGAGGAACTCACCGAGCATGCCGCGCGCTTGGGCGCCGCCGGCTGTGAGCTGTTGCTGGCCCGTGGTCAGGGGTCGCGCCTGGGTCTGATGGCCGCCGTCGTGGCTGCCTCGCGCACCGAGCTACCCACCTGGGCCGTCCTGGAATGCGGCCCCGCGGGTGAGGGCAGCCTCGACGGCGATCCACACGAGCTGGTCGAGGCCTTGGCGGAAGCCGGGGCCAGCACGCTGCTGTTCGAGGTCCCTCACATCGAAATCGGCCTCCGCCAACTGGAGCGCTTCCAGAACGCGCTCGAGACCCATGGCGTCTTCCCGGGTGTGCTGTTGGCGGCCAGCGAAAACGCCGTCCGGGGCTTCGACGACCCGCTGTCGGATCCCGAACATTGGGTCGAACGCGCGTTGGATTTGAGCCTTGGGGGCGCGCGCGTCATCGGTGGCGGCGCGGGCACCACCGAAGCCCATACCCGGGCTTTGGCCGTGGCTCTTGGGTCACTTCACCCCTCCATGCCCGCCCGCCGGTCGGATACCGAGCTCGATCGCGGCCCCGGCAACTGGTAACCGGGCGCGTTCGGCTCTATTACCCCCGAGCTCATGGCCGCGAACCCCGAAACGACGCCGAACGACCGCCCAATCCTCAGCTTGGATGAGCTCGACACGGTTTTTCGCGCGGCGGAAAAACCTGCTGACAAATTCCGCATCGGTGCCGAAGCCGAGAAGTTCGCCATCAAGGCTGACGGCGCGCCGTTGCAGTACGAGGGCGCCGACGGTGTCGTTGGCATCTTCGAGGCCTTGTCCGAGTACGGTTGGGAATCCGAGCGCGAGTCGCCGGACGGACCAATCATCTCGCTGCGCCGCGGTGGCGCCAGCATCACGCTCGAGCCCGGCTCGCAGCTAGAGCTGTCCGGCGCGGCGTTGCCCGACCTGCACCAGGTCGAAGCGGAGTTTCACAACCACCTGCGCGAGCTCGCTCCCATTTCGAAGAAGCTCGGCCTCACGTGGCTGGGCGTCGGCTTCCACCCGCTCGCCGCTCAAGACGCCCTGAGCTGGGTGCCAAAACAACGCTACGCCGTCATGCGCGAGTACCTACCGACGACAGGCGTGGCGGCGCACGACATGATGCGCCGCACCGCCACCGTGCAGGCAAACTTCGACTTCGCGAACGAAGCCGACGCGATGAAGAAGCTGGTGCTGTCGCTGAAGCTGTCGCCCATCATTCACGCCATGTTGGCCAACTCGCCCTTCAAAGAGGGCAAGCTCGCCGGCAGCAAGAGCGTGCGCGGCGAAGTGTGGCTGCACATGGACCCGTCGCGCTCCGGCTTGATTCCCAGCCTGTGGTCGCCCGGCAAGAAGACCTACCGCGACTACGTGGAGTGGGCGCTCGACGCCGGCATGTTCTTGTTCAAGCGCGAGGGCAAGGTCGTGGCCAACACCGGTCAAACCTTCCGCGCCTTCATCAAAGATGGCTTTCAGGGTCACAAGGCGCTGCTAAGCGACTGGAGAATGCACCTTCAAACGTTGTTCCCCGAGTCGCGTCTCAAGAACACACTCGAAGTCCGCGGCTGTGATTCGTTGCCCGCGCACCTGGCCACGGCCGTGCCGGCCCTCTTCACGGGCATCCTGTACGACAGCCGCGCCATGGAGCAGGCCATCGACCTGCTCTCGCCGCTCGATTACGCGACTATGGAGGCTGCTCGCCCCGCGCTGATTCGCCAAGGTCTGACCGCGCAGCTCGGCGAAAAGACGGGCGCGCAATGGGCCCAATCGCTTTACGATGTCGCCTCGTCCGGCTTGTCACGTCGCGGTCGCCGCAACGCCCAAAACGAAGACGAGCGCCGCTTCATCAAGCCGCTCGAGCGTCTGCTCACCTCCGCCGAAGCCCCCGCCGACGATCTCACGCGAGGGCTGGCTTCGGGCGCCACATTGACGCCCGAAGAAGCCATCAAGCGCTGTAAAATCTAGCCGCCGTAGCCGCCGTAGCTGTTGCCGTCGCCGCCGTAGCCGGATTGCCCGGCCGTGCCGTAAATCTCGCTCGGGTTCTCGCGAACCCGTAGCTCGATGTTGAGCTGCCCGTTGAACCAAAGCTTGCGCTCACCGAGCCCAAACTCGAACTCGACCCAGCTCGTTGAGTGGGCGTACACGTACACCCACTGCTCGCTCGGAGACAGCAGCGTCGCCTCGACTTCAGTCGCCCCCTCGTTGTCGACCTTCTCCAGGTGCCAGCCCGGAAGCAGCCTCACGTAGTACGAGCCGCGCTCCACGCTGACCTGAATCGAGGCGGCGTCTGGATCGTCTTCGCTGCTGACCGTCACGTTCTGCGGAGCCGCGCCGCCTTCACCACCCGACCCGCTCTGATACGGGTAGTCGTAGTAGAAATAGGGGTTGCTGATCTCGAAGGTCGCGTTGCGCAGTCGGTAACTCGTACCGGAAACGCCCTGAGTCAGCAGCGGCAAGCTCAGCGTCCCGCGACCGCTCTCAAGCTCGTCGCCGCCACCGGGCAAGCCGCCCCCGCCGCCGCTGCAACCAACAGCCAACGCCCCCGCCATAACAACCGCCAACCCCAGTCCGATTGATCTTCTCTTCATTTGTATCGCTCCCGGCCTCAGCAGTCCCAATTTGCTGCGACGACCGGCGCAACGCTATGCAACCCGCGCGCCAAGCGCCAGCCCTAGGTTCTTCGCAGAATGCCAATCGGGCGGATCGTGCAGATGGCACATGGCCCAACCGCTTCACGACCTCGGCGGTACAGTTAGGCACAGTGGGGCGGCAACGCTAGCGCGCGACCTTCACGAACTTGAGCGTCATGCGATCGCTTTCGCCGATGGCCAGGTACTTCTCGCGGTTCTTTTCGCCTTCGCGCAACGTCGGCGGCAAGGACCAGACGCCTTCCGGGTGATCCTTCGTGTCTTTGGGGTTGGCGTTCAGTTCGGACTTGGTGACGAGCTTGAAGCCCGCTGCCTCAATCTGCTCGATCAGGAACGCCTCCGGCAGGTAGCCGCGCTTGCTCGTGTCGTCGGGGCTTTGACCGGCGGCCGCGCGGTGCTGTTCGACGCCCAACGTGCCCTTGAGCTTCAGCGTGCGGTGAAACTCCGCCAGCCACACCCCCAATTGCTTGTTGTTGTAGAGCCCGTGGGCGCCGCGAAACATCAGCACTAGGTCGAGCGTGCCGTCGCCGAGCGACAGCTTGGGTGCCTTGGGATCGATGAGCAGGGGTTCGACCTTGCCGTACACCTCCGGCAGCTTCTCCAAAAAATACTTGGTGCGCAGGCCGTACAAGGTGGGCCGATTTTCTTTCGGACCATTCGGATCCGCCTGGGTGACGTAAAGCTTGCCGCTCTTGGCCAAGACGGGCGCGAGCAGTTCGGTGTACCAGCCTTCACCGGGTCCAAACTCGAGCACTGCTTGGTTGGCCTTAAGCCCGAAGAGCTCGAGCATGGGCTGCGGGTGGCGTTCGGCGTCGCGCTCGTGG
>JAYUYU010000884.1:0-3396 GCA_043752365.1 Myxococcales bacterium
GAGATGCCGCTCTCGCGGTCAGGGATGTCGAGCGACGGATAGTCGGCGCGCTCGGGAGGAATCACTCGGACCAGTGCCTCGATCCGAATGCCGGAAAACTCGACGACGGCGTGTTGAGGAATGGGCACCGGACCTCGCACGAGCATCGCGTTGACGCGCACCTCGGCGTTGTAGGTGGGCACCAGCATGATGCGGTCGCCTTGGCGCTCGAAGTGGAAATGCACCGGGGCGATCCCCAAGCCACTGACACGGATGTCGGCGCGCGGCAGCGAGCCGAGCACGATGGCGCGCTCCTCGTTAGGAGCACAGCAGAACACGTGGGTTCGACCGTCGTGATGAACCTCGAGCCAGAGCGAGCGCTCTGGCGAAAGCACGTTGTGATCATTCGTGGAGGGCATGACGTCCTTTCAGGTCACCACTGCGAGCCTGCTGGCTCACCGCGTACATGGAGGCTGGCAAGTCCAGCCCGTGTGAGCGCAAGAGGCCGAGGCAGTCGGGCAGCACGCCGGTCGGCTCGAGCTCCGTGTGGCCCGGTGTGCTCCCAGCACGCTTTACCGGCAGGCTCGCGAACAAGTCCTTCAGGCGATAGCCGTGTACGGGGTCGGTGCCCGTAACCTCCGTGATGTGCGTTACCTGCCGGCGCCCGTCGCGAAGGCGAGCTGTTTGCACGATGATGTCGACGGCGGAGGCAAGCTGCGCTCGAAGGGCGGCGAGAGGCAGCTCGACGCCGCCCATCAGCGCCATCGTTTCGAGGCGGTTCATGGTGTCGATGGGGTACGTGGCATGCACGGTCGTCAGGCATCCGCCGTGGCCCGAGGTCATGGCTTGGATGAGGTCGAGTGACTCACCGCCTCGGATCTCGCCCAGCACGATTCGATCCGGCCGCATGCGCAACGTGGCCTTGAAAAGGTCGCGGATCGTGACCGCACCCTTGCCGCGCGCGTCGGCCGGGCGAGCTTCGAGCTGCACCACGTGCTCGCGCTGGAGCTGGAGCTCGCGCGCGTCCTCGATCACTACGATGCGTTCGCCGTTTGGGATCAGCGCCGAGAGTGCGTTCAGCAGCGATGTTTTTCCGCTGCCGGTGCCGCCGGCCACGACGACGTTTTGCTTGCACTCGACAAGGACGCGGAGCGTTTCGGCAGCGTCTTGCGTGAGCGCGCCGAACTCCAAGAGCTTGCCTAGAGTCAGGCGCTCCTTTGAAAAGCGTCGAATGGCTACGGAGGGGCCATCGGGAGCGACAGGCGGCAGCAGCGCTTCTACCCGCGAGCCGTCTGGCAGGCGTGCTTCGAGGATAGGGTGTAGCTCATCGAATGGGCGCCCGACGAACTGGGCGATTACGCGCAGAGCCGACATCAGCTTCTCCGGTGAATCGAACCTTGCGTCGCTCTTCATCAGCCGCCCGCGTCGCTCGACGAAGATTTCGTTCGGACCGTTGATCAAGACTTCAGTGACGCTTTCGTCATCCAGTAGCGGGACGACAGGGGCCAAGAACGACCGGAGCGTGCCTTCGTAGACGCTGGCGGGGATCACGGCTGCCAGCCTTCGACTGACGGCAACGGAGCCGAACCTGCTGTTCGTGGGCCACGAATATCGAACCAGTTGCGCTCACCCGTGCTCGCGGCGGCCGATGGTTCCCTGGAAGCCTCGGTAGCCTTCGCTTCCTCGCGAATCGCCAGTTCCGCGAGTCGGCTTCGCACCTCAGCTGCGTGTTCACCTCGAGGCGCCACGTCTAGGTAGGAGCGAAAATGCGCGCGTGCCGATGGGGCGCCACGGTCAGCGTCAAGGATGCCGAGCAGATAGTGTGCGTCGGCGCTGTTGGGATTCGTTTGTAGTAGCTGCTCGAGCGCGAGGCGGGCATCGTCGGTTTGGCCAAGGCCGGCATGGATCGTCGCTACCAGGTAGCGAAGCGCTTCCGCCTCGGGGTGGTCGCGCAGGTAGGGCTCAGCGTGGTCGAGCGCGGCTCGCAGGCGTGAGCTCGCGAGGCAGACACGCAGGAGCACGGGCAGAACCCGTCCTGCGTCGACGCCCCGTTCGAGAGCGAGCGAGAGGTACTGTTCGGCCCGCACGGAGTCGCCACGCTGCGCCGCCTCCCGCCCTCGCTGGAAGAGCGCCTGGGCCTGCTCGGCGCTGCTGGAGGGCGCCGGGGCCACCTGGGCTTCCGGCGTGGCCGAGCTGCAGCCGGCAACGGCCAGCAGCAACATGCCAGCGGCAAAATACCTGAGTTGCCGGGAGCAGTCTCGATTCCGAAGCGCCATTACTAGCTTTTCGGTCAGCCTCGGCCAGCCGTTGCCGCTTTTCTTTAGCGCTGGCTACCGCCGTGAGGCGGAGCGCCGTTCCAGCTCCCGACGGATGCTCGATAGCCAAGCCCGGTACGGTGACCGCGCCTGCGTGGCAACGAGGGCTTCGAGTCCTTTCAGGGCCGTCAGCGCGTCAGCCACCCGATTCTGATCCAGAGCGACCCTCAGCCGCAGACGGAGCGCCGCGTACTCTTCGTCCATTTGCTGTTGCCAGGCTGCGCGCTCCTGCTCCGCCGCCGTAGCCTGAGCGGTCAGCCCCGCCGTGTCGAAGCAGGCCTTGGCTTCGCTCAGCAACTTCAGCGCTTCGATGCCGTCGGTCCGATCAAACGGAGCGCGCTCCTGCTTGGCGTGCGCTTCGGCCAAGGCCTTCGCTGCGCGACTGTTGGCGCCGTCTGCATTTTGCTCGGCGCAACTAGCACCCGATGGCAGCGCTGGCGGCTCGGCGTCGTGTGCCGTTGGGCTCGCCGGGTTGGCCCATCCCAGGATTGCCGCCCCCGCAGCGAGCAGCGCGACCGTGACCGCCAAGACAAGCACGCTGTTCGGGCCCTTGCGCGATCCGCTGGCGGCTACGAAGGCCAAGCGAACCCCGCCCACGTAGACGTCCTCGCCCCACGGTACCGCGACCGCGCGTGTCACTTCGCCGCGAAATGTGAGGGCGCCAGGGATGCGCTCCGGGATTTGGACGGTCACCGCGTCTGGGTGCACAGCGAGGAGTAGCAACGGGACTGCCAGTTGGGTCGACCCGCGCACACGGATTGTCGCTTCTGGCGAGGTGCCGAAGCTGGCTTGGTCGTCTGCCAAGTCGTGGCGCTCCGACGGCATACCCGTGGCGTGAATTTCAACGAAGTATCGCATTGTCAGAACCCGATGCCCTTGCTGAGAAACGGCCCCATGAGCAGCAACATGACGCAGGCCACGAGCAGCACCATCGGCATGATCAGCAGGACGCCCGCACGCGCTGCTGCTTCCTCCGCCGCCACGCTTCTTCGCGAGTTGAGCATCCGTCCCTGGATTTGAATCACCCTCGCTAGCGGGTTGCCCTTTTGTTCGGCCTGCACGACCGCGTTTACGAAGTCGCGCACTGCGGGCGCTTGGACAC
>JAYUYU010000885.1:0-3395 GCA_043752365.1 Myxococcales bacterium
GCTTGGGCAAGGTCATGTCCGCTGCTACGCGCGAGCCCACCGGACGATCTTCCGAAAACTTGGCGGGTACGTGGCTGGCCGAGTATTGGCCGATTTCGATGCATCGCGCAGCCGGCTCCCCCCCCGCGCACCCTTGCCGCCTGTGTGGTGAAGCCAGCCACGTCGACAACGGAATTTGTGCGAGTTGCGAGCGTAACTATGGACCCCGGGTCGCCCGGCTGTTGGCGCGCGCCGAGCGCGACCAAGACTTTGCGGCCGCTTGCCTGGCGAACTTCCCCGCCCCGCTGCGGGAACGCTTCGCGGCGCTGCTCGGCCAACGCTGCTTGTTGCCAGGCGCCGACACGCAGGCGCGTCCGGGCCTGCGTGCGGCTAAACCGCGCATCGACGCCAAGTGGCTCCGCACGGCCAACTAGCCCTGCTCTCGAGCCCTGAACGGATTTGGTCAACTGACAGGTTTGTGAGGGTGCGCGGCCGTCCACGACCCCCGCGCAGCTATGCTGCAAGGGAGGGCCCCGCGCGTTGGATAGAGAAAGCTTGCACCGATTGCTTCGCGTCGCCGTCACCCTAGCGCTCGCGCTGACCAGCGCGGGCGCGCAAGCCAAGCGCACGGGCCAAAACGAGCCTTGCAAGGTGTGTCACGAAGGCATGGACGCACCGAAGCTCAGCGTCAGCTTCGAACCCGCCATGCCGACGCCTGGCCAGGCGTCGAAGCTCAACGTCGTGGTCACACACCCGAGCGCCGTCGTGGGCGGAGTCTTCGTCGATACGCTCGGCAAGGGTGAGCTGAAAGCCATTGCGGGCACGCCAACCTGGCTGATCGGCCCAGGCCAAGGCACCCACAGCGAGCCCCACCCCTACGTGAACGGGCAGGTCACCTTCAGCTTCGAATGGGTCGCGCCCAGCGAGGCTGGCGCTACCAAGTTCGTGGTGTGGTCGAACGCGACCAACGCCAACGAAATGCCAGCCGACGACAGCCCAGCCACGCTTACCACGTACGTTGCGCACGGCTGCGACGGGGTGTGGTCGTACCCGGATAAGGACGGCGACGGATTTGGCAACCAAGCTGAAGGTCAGCTGGCTTGCGCCTCGCTACCGGGGCTCCTGAGCCAGGGCGGCGACTGCAACGACGCGAGCTTGGCTCTGCACCCGGGTGTGGCCGAAGCCTGCAATGGCTTGGACGACAACTGCGACGGCCAAGTCGACGAAGGCTTCACCCCAGTGCGGCACTACGTCGACACCGACGGCGACGGCTTCGGCGCCTTGGGCAGCACCGCCATCATGGGCTGCAGCCCGCTTGCCGGCTACGCGCCCAAAGCGGGCGACTGCAACGACATGCGCTCGGAAATCAATCCGTTCGCAGCCGAAACGCCCAACGGCATCGACGACAACTGTGACAGCCAAGTCGACGAAAAGCCCACGGATTCCCTGGCTGGCAGCGGCGGCGCGCCGAGCGCTAGCGGCGGCAGTGGCATGACAGCGGGAGGTAGCGCGCCCCCAAGCGCGCCCACCGCCTCACCCGGCTGCAGCTTCGCGGGTCACGCGTCAGGTCGCACGCCGTGGCTCGTCGTGCTCGGCGCCGTCGGGCTCTGGTGGCGGCGTCCGCGGTCACTCCTTCACTAGCGCGAACAGCGCCAACACCACGAAGCCGAGCCCAATGCAGGCCGCGGCCAACAACGCCCGGCCCTTGCCCGCAGGAGCAATGCTGAGCGCGGCGTCGTCCACCCCCGAACGCGACAGGTGTCGCTCGATGTCGCGGTCGGCGTCGCGCACTCGCCGCACGAATAAAATCAAGGTGACGAGCAGCGCAAGCGAGGCGTAACCGGCGGTGACCCAGCGCACGCGGCGGGCGCGCCGCTCCTCGCGCAGGCGCGCGACGGGCGCGCCGTCGAGCAACAGCAGCTCGCGCGCGTCGAAGGTCTGCGGAGCTAGCGGGTCGGCACCAGCGACCGGCCAGCCCACGGCCGATGGGCTCCCCAAGTCGGCCTGGCTGGAAGCAACCACCCACAGCGGCGTAGCGGGCAGCCCGGCAGGCCAAGGCAGCTCCGCAACGAGGCGCCCGTCCGCCGCTGCGTTCAGCGCGACCTGGGCCCCCAGGTAGCGCCGATTTTCGTCGAAAAATCCCAAAAAAGCGCGATTGGCGGCGCCGCCGCTCTCGAGCAGCAGCACATCACCCGCACGGGTGACACGGATCGCGCCTTGCACGACATCGAGCCGAGCCGCCAGCCTGCCCTCGCCGATGCCGTCGGCGCTCGCGTCCAGTGCGATGCGCAGCGTGGATTCGCTCGGGCGCAGCGCCAGCCGGGCAAGACCACGCGCATCCGTGAGCAGCTGACTCTCGGCAGGCTCGCCGCCTTCGAGCTTCACGCTAACGCGCGCGTTTGGCACCGGGCTACCGGCGCGCTGAGCGCGGATGACGAGCTCATCTTGTAGCAAGCCTTGCGCCGTGACGAGCACACCGTGGGCGGGCGCGATGGCAAGCTCGATGTCTCCACCGTGACGTCCCGCCTGGAAACCACCGCGTCGAGTCGCGACAGCCCGGAAGGCTTCCTTCGTACCGAGTACTAACCCACGCGCCAACGGTGCCGTCACCTGTTCACCGGATTCGACCCATAGCTCAAGCGCCGAGTCTCGCGGCCGCGGCAAGCGCACCGTTACCTCGGCGCTGCCGCGCTCGTCGGTGCGCCCGCGGGCGGTGCCGACCCGCTGGCCACCCTCGACGACGACTACCCCAAAGGAGGTCTCGGCAACCGGCACTTCGATGACGCGGTTTCTTTCACCCAGCTCCACCCGTAGGCTGAGCTCGGCCAAGCCCTGCGTGGGGCCCGAATAGACGCGCGCGCTGCGAAACGGACGCTCGCCCCCCGCCACCACCCCTAGCAACACGACGAGAACCGCTGACAGCGGCGCAACGAAGAGCAAAAACCTGCCCCGGGAGCGCGACGGCACGCCCCCAGAGTCTCACGTTTGGCGACAAACCGCCCCGACAGACGGTTTGCCAGCTCGTACCTGGTTGATTTAGGCTGCGCCGCCCCAATGGCCGAGACCAAGAAAAAGAAGAAAGCGAAGCGAGAGCGCAAGGAACGCCGCTTCAGTCCAGAGCAGACCTATTCGTCGAGCGGAGCCGTCGGCGGCGGCATGCTGGGCGCGCTGGCGGCCGGTGCCGGTGTGTGGGGGCAGTGGATCAGCGAGACCCCGCACGCCTACGCTCCCTACTTGTTCGGCGGCGGCGCGATCGCGCTGGGCGCTTCGCTGTGGTTCGGCGACGCAGGTGCCGTGCCGCTGCGCATTGGCGACGCTGGCATTGCGCTCGAGCGCGGTACCGAGCTGACGCGGCTGGCGTGGTGCGACCTCGAAACCGTCGAGATTGTGGGCAAGCAGCTGCTGGCCAAGGGCAA
>JAYUYU010000886.1:0-3375 GCA_043752365.1 Myxococcales bacterium
ACGGTTGCTTCTTGATCCGCAGTCGCCGCGACCAACTCGTCGAGCTCGCTGCGAGCGTCGATGTCGGCTAGCGACAGGGCCGCGTTGGCGCGCACCTGCGGCTCGGGATCGGACTTCAAGCGCGTCACCAGCGCGCGCACGGCGTCGTCGCTGCCGCCGCGGGCGTGCCGCTTCAAATCAGCCAATGACGCCAGGCGCACGTCCGCCCGAGCGTGCTGGGCGTCGCGCAGCGCTGCCTCTAGCGTACGCGGAAGCGGCGTAAAGCCGAGCATTGCATCACCCCGCGCCACCCAGGCCGGCAGCGCCGCCGCCAGACATCGCGTCGGGCGCGCCGTCGGTGGGCGACGTAGCTGTGCCGCCAGTCGACGGGGTGTCGGTTTTAGCAGGCGGAAGCTTTGACTTGCAGACGTCGCCGAACGCGCCGCCGACTCCTGAATCATCCGTGACGGGCGCGGCGCTGATGGGCACCATGCAGGCCCGGTTCCCGCGATCGCGATCGATCAGCACTGCCGTCCACGGGTTGGCTTTGTCCGCAAGATCTTCACACGTGTAGCCCGCGCGACAATCGCTGTCCTTGTCACAGGTGGCCATGCAGAACGCGCGGGCGTAGGGCGAGGGCGCCTGCTGATCGATACACTTGGCCGCAGCCGAGCGCTGCGCGCCGAACTGCACGCACAGCGATTCGTCCACCGGGCATGAGTCTGGCTCGCAGTTGTAGACGGTGCAGTAGCCGTCAGGCGCGGTGATGTCGCACTCGCGGTCGCCAGCTGCGGAGCAGTCGGTCGGCAGCTGACAATCGTCCCCGATTTTTGGTTTGCAGCCCGCCGCGACGGCCGCGAGCGCGCACAGGAGCCAGAGCTTTTCGGGAAGGCGGAGCATGAGCGGGCGGATCCATAGCATTATCTGCCGGAAGTGAGCCGGGATCCGACCGCGGGGGCCGAAATTCTTGCTTATTCGCCGGTCATCGGACAGAACGCCTGGGCGAAGGTCAGCCGGAAACCATGGCCACCCATATCACCTCAGATTGCATCAACTGCGGCGCGTGCGAGCCGGAGTGCCCGAACGAAGCCATCTCCGAGGGTGACTCTATCTACATCATCGACCCCGAGCTGTGCACGGAGTGTGTCGGTTTCTACGACCACGAGGCGTGTCAGGCGGTCTGCCCAGTCGAATGTTGCGTGCCCGATCCGAGCCACGTCGAAGGCGAAGCCGACCTGTTGGAGCGAGCGCTGCGCCTGCACCCCGACGACGGCGAGCTGAAGAAGCGCGCTGATGCGAACACGATTGCTTCGCGGTTCCGCAAGTGAGCGTGCGCCGAGGCGCGACCCGGCTCGCGCTCGGAGCGAGCCTGCTGACTGCCTGCGGCGGCGGCGCCCCGCTCTTGCATCCGGCACACACCCTGCCCGAAGCCGAGGTTAGCTTCGCCGCCGGAACGAGCGGTCGCTTTTCGCTGGGCGGCTTACAGCGCGCCGAAGACGACCTCGACCAAGCCGCTGCCATCCGCGGTGGCGCGGTAACGTCCGCTGAACGCGCGCGCTTCGTGCAGGGCGCGATCGCGCATTTTGCGGCGGCGCCTGGAGTTGCGCCTTTCGTGGCCGCGCGGGTTGGTCTCGGGCATCACAACGAAGCGGGGTTCACCTACACGGGTCGCGGCGTGCGGCTCGACGGACGTCACGCCTTCGAATGGCCAAGCCTTGCGCTCAGTGTGGGCCTCGCGGCCAGCGGCGCACTGGCCCGCGCCGGAGACCAACCGACCCGGCATGTCGAGGACGAGCCCGGAGCCGACAGTGGCCTGCGCACCGTGTCGCTCACCAGCTTGAGCGGCTACGGCCTGGAGCTACCGGTTCTGTTCGGCTACCGAAGCAGCGCCGACGTCGTCAAACTGTGGACCGGCCTGCGCGCTGGCGTCGAACACGACACCTTCGACGTTACGTTGGTGGAGTCGCCCGATACCCCGCTCGGCGCGAACGGCGACGCCACGCGCATTTGGGGTGGAGGCTTGGTCGGCTTCTCGGTCGGGCTCAAGCCCATCGAGGTTCGGGTCGAGGTCGAGGCGGCCTATCAAAGCATCCACGGCAAGCTGCTCACCTTCGGGGGTGAGCTCTCTGGCGACGTCAGGGGCTGGTCGCTGACGCCCGCCATGGCAATCTCCGCAAAATTCTGAGCGGGCGCGATGGCCGCTTGCCCCGACGCGGGCCTGCGCCTACCATTTCGGAGTGCGCGTGCGACTAACGTCTCCTTATCTACTGGGCCTGCTGCTGCTCGCAGGCGCGTGCGGCTCTGTCGAAGGTCCCAACGAGACCGTCGCCACCACGACCCACGCGTTGTTGCGTGTCGATCGCAGCGCGCACGTTGGCGCCGAAGGCGCTGCGACGGGTGTCGCCTTCGCTGGCGTCATGCGTTTGCCCGAGCTGGCCGATCCCGAGCTGTTGCGGCGCCTCTCGGGCCAGGGCCCCGCGTTGCCCGCGCCTGGCCAATGCTCGACGGTCAGCCACGAACGCGAGGCCGTGCCGACCGGTGACCTGGGGCACGCTGAGTTTCTAGCGGCCGGCGACGTCGTGCTCGATACTGGTGCGGCTCAAACGCTGCTCGCGCCGCGCGCATTCCCGATCTTGCCGGCGGAGCCCCTGTCGGGGGTCGTCTACACCTCGCGCGACCAAGCGTCGGAGCTGCTGCCCAGCGGCGCCGCCTACCTGCTGAAAACGACCGGTAGCGATCAGCTGCCGGGGCTCGAACTGCGCGTGCAGGCCCCGGACGAGTTGAGCGACGTGATGGTCGCGGACGCCGCCTTCGACAACTTGCCCAGCCTCGACAGCAGCGGGGAACTGGTTGTCAGCTGGCGTGCGGGCGACGCGCGCGACATCGTCTACGTCGAAGTCTCGGCTAGCGCTGGCAGCTTGGGCCTCTGCGCGTTCCGCGACGCCGACGGGCGCGGTAGGTTGCCGCGTGGCCTTTTTGGCGCAACCGGCGCTGGTAGCTTGGCGTTCCACCGCTTGCGTGAGGTCGCGGCCGACGTCCCCGCGCTGGACGGCGCGGAGATTCGCTTCGATTTCGCGCTGACCGCTGACGTCTCTTTTCGCTGAGCCCAGAGCTCGGCCGCCATCCGCACGCATCGACTGATGAGCCGAGTCCCGCACCGCGTCTATTTCATTCCAGGCATGTTCGGGTTCGGCAGGCTCGCCGGCTACGACTACTTCAACCACGTGCGCGTCGGGTTGGAGCGCCGTTTCCGCGACGCTGGCCAGGACGTCTTGTTCGAAGACATTCCGGCGCCGCCGACCTCATCCATGCGCTACCGCTCGCGCATCGTGGCCACGACCATCGAGCGCACGGCCGGCAGCGAAGGCCCCATCCACCTGGTTGGTCATTCGACGG
>JAYUYU010000887.1:0-8511 GCA_043752365.1 Myxococcales bacterium
GCCGAGAGCGAGCCTGCGCTCGCGGCAATGGTGGCCTGCAAAGCGCCGCTCTGTTCCGGGTAGGGCGAGCTGGTGACTCGAGCGCCGGCAACGCCCGCACACAGGTGTCGCAGAGCGTCGGCGGCTGCACGCGCTGATGCAAAGCGCTGCGCTGGATCGCGATGAATGATTTTGGCAAACCAGTCGTCGAAGCCCACCGGCACGGGACCCAAGCTCGAGGGCAACGGCACGGGCTCGACGCAAATTTTGAGAGTAATGCCGCCGATTGTGTCGGCTTCGAACGGGCGCCTGCCGGTCAAACACTCGCAGGCCATCACGCCCATGGCCCACAAATCAGTGCGAAAATCGACGTTTTTGTTACCGCTAATCTGCTCGGGACTCATGTAGTACGCGGTACCCATGATGGCGCCGGTGCGCGTGTTCGAGTCTTGGCCGAGGGCGTGCGCCTGAGCTTTGGCGATGCCGAAGTCGAGTACCTTGGCGACCTCTTCGTCCTCGTTGACGACCAAGAACACGTTGTCGGGTTTGAGATCGCGATGCACGATACCGGCCTCGTGCGCGCGGCTGAGCGCACGAGCGACGTGCGCGAACACCCTGCCCACCTCCGCCGGAGCGATGGGCCCGCTGCGCGCCAGGCGATTCGCTAGGCTCTCGCCCTCCATCAGTTCCATGACGATGAAGGGAATTCCGAAATTCGGATCGACGCCGTGATCGAGAATTTGTACTACGTGCGGGCTGCGAATGGACGCCGCCGAGCGGGCTTCGCGGTGGAAACGATTGAGCGCATCGGTCGCGCCATCGAAATGAACTAAATCGAGCAGCTTGACCGCCACGGGCGCGTTCAATCCCAAATGTTCCGCGCGCCACACCGAGCCCATACCGCCTCGCCCAACTAGCGATTCTAGGCGGTATTTTCCGGCCAGTACCGTGCCAGCAGCGATGTCGTTCATGGACCCGGAACCAAGAAATCACAAGCGTTACACGCTTTGCAACCAGAGTCTGTAGTCAGGTGACTTGTGATTCTCCCCAAATGACGGTCATCAGCAAAATGACTATCCGGTAACGGGGCGACTGCCTAGTACGCTTTCAGGTGCCCGGGGATGTCGGGCGCTTGGAGGCAACACGTGTATTCGCGGACTTGCTCACGCTTTGGTTTGGGTGTGCTGACGGCGTTAGTCCTCGGGGGCGTCTGGCTAGGTCCGCGCGCGGCTCTTGCGCAAAGCGCGGATACGGCGACGGCCGAGGCTTTGTTTGAACAAGGCAAGCAGCTGCTCCGCGCCGGCAACGCAGCCGCCGCTTGCCCCAAGCTCGCCGAGAGTCAGCGCATCGATCCTTCGACGGGAACGCTGTTGGCGTTGGCCATGTGCCACGAAGCGGACGGCAAGCTGGCCTCTGCGTGGGCCGCATTCGTGAGCGTCCAGGCCCGAGCGCGCAACGAGGGCCGCCAAGATCGAGAGCAGGCCGCACACGCGCGCGCTCAAGCCCTGAAACCGCGCTTGTCCACGCTCGAGGTCCGCGTCCCGGCCGAGGTAGCCGCCCAGCCCGGGCTGGAGGTGCGCCGTGACGGAACCCTGCTGGGCCGCGGCGGCTGGAACGTGGTGGTCCCGGTCGATGGTGGGGAACACGTGGTGGAAGTGAGCGCGCCCGGCAAAGCCGCCTGGCGCGGCGCCACGTCGGTAAAAGCCGAAGCAGACTCTGCCGTCTTGACGGTACCGGTGCTGAAGGCGGGGCCGACCGAAGTCAACCCCGCCGACGCCAAGCTGGCCGGGCGCTGGGGCGGCCTGGAGTGGACGGGTGTGGGATTCGCAGGCGCGGGTGTCGTCGGCCTTGGCATCGGCGGCTATTTTTTGAGCAGCGCGCTCGGCGACAAATCCGATTCGTCAAAGGACTGTGGAGGCAACGTGTGCGGCCCGGCAGGCGCCGAGGACCGACGCGCCGCAGTCGCGAACGGAGACCGCGCGACCATTTTCGCGATCGCGGGCGGCGTGCTCGCGGCGGGCGGAGCCACGCTTTTCGTCGTCGGCAGGCTACGCGCGCGCCGCACCGAGAGCGCGGAACCGCCGGCCGCCACGTTGGCGCTGAGCGTGGGACCAGCCGGCTTCGGCGCCCAATATTCGACCCGTTTCTGACGTTGGATCTAAGGAATCGCCCATGTCGCTCGTTCGCAAGTTCTTCAGCCGTTCTCGCACTTGGCTCGCCGTGTGTTTGGCCACGGTCGCGTGCAACTCCATCTTCGACATTCAGGACCCCATCGAGCGCCCAGCAAGCGGCGCAAGCTGCATTCTGAATTCGAGCTGTCCCAGCGGCCAGGTGTGCCTGTTTCGGTTGTGCAGCCCTCCGTGCGAGACGGATGTGGATTGCTCGCCCTCCGCCGCTCGTTGCTTGCACACTAATGATGGGACCGCCTGCGTCAGCGAGACCCAGGCAAGCTGCGGTAGCGAGGGCGCGCAAGACTGCCCAAGCGGCACGCTGTGCTCGGGCGCCGCGTGCTACGCGGAGTGCACGGAGACCGCCGTGTGCGCCGATGGTCACGGCTGCGTGGACGGCGCCTGCAAGGGTGCACCCATCAGCAACACGGGCGGTACATCTGGAACCGGCGGGACCAGCGGAGGAAACAGCACGCTTCCGACGGGCGGCAGCTCCCAAGCTGGGGACAGCGCTGGCGGTGAGGGCGGCGACGGCCCGCTGAGCGTGTGTACCCCGAACACCCGCGGTTGCGAAGACAACGCGGTCAAGACCTGCAACGCCGACGGCACCGCCTACTTGGCGCCCGTCAAGCCCTGCCCCGAGACGCAAACCTGCGTAGCGGGCGCCTGCGAAAACCACGAATGCAAGCCAAGTGTCGACTTTTGCTCGGGCAAGACGATCCGCAGCTGCGCTGACAATGGCCTGTCGTCCGCGGAAAAAACTACCTGCGGCGCGGCTCAATATTGCGACGCCACCACGGCCCAGTGCAAAGACGGCATTTGCGCGCCCAATCAGCCCGCTTGCAACGGCAGCACGGCAACCGACTGCAACGCCAGCGGCTCGGGCTACGCTGCCGGCGGCACGGCGTGCAAGGCTACCGAAACGTGCGAGGCCGGGTCCTGCCGGCCGCACGTGTGCACCCCCAACGCGACCTATTGCCAAGGGCAATCCGTCAAAAAGTGCGCCACCAACGGGCTCACCTCGACGATCAGTACGACGTGTAGCGCGAGCGAGACCTGCGTCGCAGTGGGCGCCACCGCCAGCTGCACGGGCGTGTGTGGACCAGGGCAAACCAATTGCTCGGGCAACGGCGTCCAACCGTGCGCCAAAAGCGGGCAATGGGACACAGCGGTCCCGTGCAAGACGAACCAGAGCTGCGCGTCGGGCCTGTGCACGGCGTGCCCCAACAACAAGCTCAACTGCGACGACAACTCGAGCAACGGCTGCGAAATCGCGACCACCTCGACCTCCACCTGCGGCTCGACCTGCGCCAACGTCGTCGCCTGCCCGGCGCAAAACGGCAGCCCCTCCTGCGGCGGTGGCGCCTGCGACATCAGCTGCAGCCAGACCTACGCCGACTGCGGCGGCACGAACGACGGCTGCGAGACGAGCATCGCGACGGATCCGAACAATTGCAGCGCCTGCGGCAACACGTGCTCGTCGAACCACATGGCGACGCGGACGTGCAGCGGCTCCACCTGCAACGGCAATTGTGCGACCGGCTACGGCGACTGCGACACCAACAAGCAGACCAACGGCTGCGAGACGAACACCGACACCGACGCCAATCACTGCGGAAACTGCCCCACCGTCTGCAAGTACCGCTCGTGTGTGAGCGGGAGCTGCAACTCCACCCCGTGGGGTAACAAGACGCTGAGCGCCAGCACGACCAAGCTACTCGAAAATAGGTTATGGACGTTCAAGATCCAAGTCACTCCCCCAGGTGGCGTCTCCACCACGCTACTGCAGGCGCTCGGCATCGTGGTCGTCGTCGACGACATCGATCTAGCCGCCAACATCCGCATCGGCCTGTACACGAACTCGGCTGGTGGCGCTCCCCAAACACTCGAAGCGCAGACGACCTCATTTCTCACCGTGAACGGCGTTAGCGAACAAGTCTTGGCCAGCCCGGTTTCGATCCCCACCGGCTCACACTGGATCGCCTTCTTGGCCGACAGCGACGTGCGCGTGCACGTCGACAGCGGGACGACCATCAACTGGGCCAGCGTTCCGGTAGCGTTTGGCAGCCTTCCAGCTACGTTCCCGACTCCGACGAGCTTCACGATCGAACGGGGTCACCTGTTTGCCGTCACTACGCCTTAGCCTCAGTCCAGCCTCAGGCCGATCGAGTTGTGGGGGGCCACACTAGCGACACGAAACACATCAAGGAGAATCGAGCATCATGAGTTGTCCGAACATCTATTTTGGCACGGGCCGCTTCGGCGCCGGCCCGCTGGCTGCCGAGTATGGCAACGACGCCATCGAACTGAGCAGCTACGACGTGATCCAGAACCACACCGTTTTCGGCAACATCCACTTCAAGAATCACGGAACCGATAATTCACCCCCTGCGCACCTCGAATTCTTCTGGAGCGACCCTGTCACTAGTTTCCCGACGCCCCCGAGCCGGCTGATCTTCGAAACGAACTTCGCCCTTGCGGGCACGGCGGTCGGCGCGGTTAACGACACAGAGCGCGTCGAACCCTGGTCGTTCGCGTTTCCCAACGTTGGGCACTTCTGCCTGCTAGCTCGCATTGCGATGAACACCAAGCCGCCGGGCAGCTGCGCTCAGCAGGGCTACAACAGCTCTTCACCGCCAACCGATCCGCAATCGGCCATTCACAACATCAACGTCGTGAAAGCCAGCATGAAGAAGTTCGGCGCCCCGTTCAAAGGCTTCATGGGCTTCGGCTTCATGGCCGCGAACATGCAGAAGGAAACGCAGAAGACCTTCCTGGAGGTACGCGCGCTCGACCCGGGCAAGGACCGTGAAAAGCTGCTGAATCTGGTGTCAATTCCGGGCATTGATCGGCTGCTGTCACAGCGGCGTGTCAAGTTCGCGGTGCCCGCCGGTTTGCATTTGGGCGATGGGCGCGAGCGCATTCTTTTCCGGCACGAGCACTTCGATCAAAGCACTCCGGCTAACTGCCTTCCGCGTATGCGCACGCTCGGCGAGGTCGATGCCGAGACCATCAAGCGCCTGCTGCTGCCCGGCACCAAGCTGATGGAAGCCAAGGGCAAGCACGAGCTGGACCTAATGTACGGCGAAGCGCGCCAAACCTTCATCCAAGTGGAAACCGGCGACCGAGACAAAGCCGCCTACGTCGTCGAAGTAACGCACAAGACGGAGGACGGCTGCGTGATCGGCGGACTCACGACTATCTTCCTACCGCCGCACGACTATTTCTGAGCTGCCGCTCCTGCACCAAGTTACGCCGGAAACCTCGACGATGGCTGATGGGTCGTCGTCGAGGTGACCCTGGCTCCCCCGGCCCGGCATGCCCCAAGGATGCGGGCATTCAGGACACCTGCAAGGGGCGCTCGAAGCGCGGCTTGCACTACCGAGTGGCGTGCAGCGCTTGCACCGAGGACTGCAACGCTTCAATGCTGGCGCCAGCGTCGTATTGGAAACGCACGCGGATGTCGTCGCCGGCTTCGACGCTGAGCGGCTGTGGTAGGGCGATCGACATGTACGGCATGTGCCAGTCGGCCGAGCGTTGCTCGCTGGGAAAGATGCCGACCAGGTTTTTAGTGATGAAACGCAGGGCGTTGACCGTGCCGGTGCGGTCGGCGGTCAGTATGCCATCGACCAGAAAGGTGTCGGGCAAGTCCTTGGTGTACTCGATGACCGAGTAAATTTTCGGTGCCCCCATTTCGATGGTGGTCGCGCCGTCCACGCCTGCCTCGAAAAAGAACGGCACAGGCGCGTAGTAGCCGTGAAAGTCATAGGGCTGAAAGACGGGCTGGACGGCGAGCATGGTCGCCTCGGGAATGATCAACGGCACGGGGCGACCAAAGCGAGCTTCGTGGCGCGCCTTGAAGGTCTGCAGCACCTCGAGCTGCTTTTCCCGCAGGAGCGCGGTGTGCAACATCTCGCAGATGACCACGTCCGCCGGCTCGTCAGGCACGAAGTTTCGCGCATCGGCCTCGACGACCGTGACTTGGCCCAATGCCCCGTTGGCAGTCAGCAGGCGGCGCGCAGCGGCGGCGACGTGCGGCAGTCGCTCGACTGTCGTCACTTTACGCGCGCGCTTGGAGGCAAAAAAGCTCATCACGCCGGTACCGCCACCGAGCTCCACGACATGTGAGCCGAGCGGCACTAGCTTGTCGATAGCTTCGTGAAACGGCGCCATTCGCCGCTCGTCGGCCAGCATTTGGCCGTGGTAGTGCAGCGGAATGTACTGACCAAGCTGGGCGTCGTCGTCTTGGCGATGCAGCGCCGCTACCTCGCTGGAGCGGCGAGCGTGCTTCTGGGGGCGCAAGTCGGCGGCCGTCTGCTTCATGCGGACGCGGAGTGCAAAGCACGGGCCAGCCATGCGAGCGCGATATCACGGGGATTTTGCGATTGAACGCCGCCCTACCATGGCTCGCGCCGTCAGCGGAGCAGACACCGCGCCAACGCAATGACGGGTCATCCACGGCAGAGACTTGCCTAGCTCTTCTTGGCCGCTTCGAACTCGGGTAGCAGTCGCTTGGCGCGCTCCTCGCCCAAGGCCTGTTGCGCCTTCGGGAAGAACTCACTCTCCTCGTGCTCGACGTGCAAGTCGACCAGGTCGGCCAAACGTTGAAAGGCCGGACCCCAGCGCGGGTCATCGAACGTTAGAGCGTCGACGTTCCCGAGCGCAATCTCGAGATCGCCTGCTTCGCGCGCGTGCATCAGCTCGATGCCGCTCACCCCGGGCAGGTTGGTCAGCGCCGGGTAGACGACCTTGAGCTCACCCTGCTCGTGAGCCAGCAACTCGCGACGAATCGTGGGATAGAGTTCGGCCCGCACCTCGACGTCGTCGCTCTTGGCGACGCGGCTGATCAATGCGCCGACTCTTCCGTGCTCCTCCATCAAGTGCATGAAGACTCCGGTCAAGCCGTTGAAACCGGCCTTGATGTCCTTGACCGCGCCCATGAGTCCCGCAACAACTTTGTCCGTACTGTTCATGTGAAGCTCCTCTGCCTACTCTTCGGGAGCAATTCGCGTGCCGTAGCGCGAGGGTCCACGCGCTCGCCAAAGTGCCGCTGCGAGCACGATATGGCCGCACGCTCCGCGCAAAGTTGCCCCAGCCGTGACGATAGAGCGCGACGCTGACGTGGCGGCTTGAGCGGCGCCAAATGGCCACAACCGTGCAGACTGAGAGTTCTGCATAGTCGCGCCGAATCTAAATCAACGGAGGCACGCGATGTCTATCGAACGGTTAGTTCGTCGGCTGATGGGACTCGTTGCGGTCACGACGGCGTTTGCGCTTGCCAGCTGCGGGAGCGACCCAGGGCCAGAGGGCGCCGGCGAGCTACAACAAGCCGCGACGGTGCCGGCCGGTTTCACCGACGAGACGTTCGTCAGCGGGCTTTCGAATCCGACGGCGATGGCTTTCGCGCCGGACGGCCGCCTTTTCGTCTGCCAGCAAGGCGGGCAGCTGCGCGTGATCAAAAATGGCGCGCTGCTGGCGACTTCGTTCTTGACGGTACCGGTCAGCTCGAGTGGCGAACGCGGCCTATTGGGCATCACGTTCGATCCGAGCTTTGCGAGCAATGGCTTCGTGTACGTCTATTACACGGCGACGACCCCGGCGGTGCACAACCGCATCAGCCGCTTTACGGCCACTGGCGACGTTGCCGTGGTCGGCAGCGAGCGCGTGCTCATGGACTTGGACAACTTGAGCGGTGCTACCAACCACAACGGTGGCGCAATGCACTTTGGACCCGACGGCAAACTGTACGTTGCGGTCGGCGAGAACGCTAATCGCGACAACGCCCAGACCCTGTCCAATCGCTTGGGTAAAATGCTGAGGCTGAACTCGGACGGATCCATTCCGAGCGACAACCCCTTCTTCGGCAGCGCTAGCGGGGCCAATCGCGCGATTTGGAGCTTGGGCCTCCGCAATCCATTCACGTTCAATTTCCAACCCGGCAGCGGGCGAATGTTCATCAACGACGTGGGCGAGGGCACCTGGGAAGAGATCAACGACGGCATTGCCGGCTCCAACTACGGCTGGCCGCTCAGCGAGGGGTCGACGACGGACGCGCGCTTCCGTTCGCCCGTTTTCGCCTACCCACACGGCACGGGCGCGGCCAACGGCTGCGCCATCACCGGCGGTACTTTCTATAACCCAGGCACGGTTCAGTTCCCGTCGAGCTTCGTCGGCAAGTATTTTTTCGCCGACTATTGCAACAACTGGATTCGCGTCTTGGATCCTGCAACCCGCACGGCCCAAGGCTTTGCCAGCGCGGTGTCCGGGCCGGTCGATTTAAGAGTCGGTCCCGACGGCCTCCTTTATTACTTGGCGCGCGGAGCTGGGACGGTCGGTCGCGTGCGCGCCGTGTCCAACCAGCCAC
>JAYUYU010000888.1:0-8500 GCA_043752365.1 Myxococcales bacterium
GCAATGCGCCTGATGGAATGGACAGGGGCGGTACTGGAAGGGGCGTCGCGGCAGCGGCCGCGGCAGCCTCGTCGTCCGGAGGCGGGGCGGATTCAGCGAGGGGCACGGCGGGCGCGCTCTGCTCGGTCGGCGCGGTGCCGTCCAAATACTCTTCGTCGATGCCTTCGCCGGTGTCGGGCGCCATGTCCAAGGTTGGGATGTTGGGTGCAATAGCGTTGGTCGTGGCGGCTCTGAGCGGTTGCTCCGAGTCTGGGAAGCAGGGCGCAGCTGGGGCACCGGGCGAGCCGGGAGCCAAAGGCGCGGACGGGACGGACGCTGTCGACGGCGCCGTGGGGCCTGCAGGTGAGACGGGCGCTACCGGCGCTGGCGTACGGGGTGAGCCTGGCGTTCAAGGCCTGCCCGGCGCAGACGGTGCGATGGGTGACCCGGGCGCGAAGGGGGACACGGGTGCGAAGGGCGAGACGGGCGCAAAGGGCGAGACGGGCGCAAAGGGCGACGCGGGGCCGAAGGCGATTCACGCTCCTGCGTTCGCGTTGCTCGATGCGGACGGCAAGGTCGCGGAGGCCTTGCCTATGCAATACTACGCGGCCGAGTATGCGCAACCGCCCGCGCTGATCTGCGTCGGTCTGCTCTACATTGGTCAGCTCTACGCTCGCGAGTTTCAGCTGGATCTGGCGACTGGCCGCGGCGAGCCCTGCTACGAGAACGTGACGAGCTGGAAGGCGGCGACGACCTTCACCGCCGTGTTTGCCTCGACAGACTGCAGCGGTGACGCGCACGGGCTTGGCTACGAGCGCATCGTCGTCAACGATGTGTTCTTGGAAGCGCACGGGGCGGACGTTGGCCCGATTGGCAAGGGTACAGCGTTTCCGCTTTCCTACTACGTGAATGGAAGTTGCCAAAATCACAGCGCCGACGAGCAAAAAGCGGCCTGGAAGTTCGTACCGGTAGACACGCGTTTCGCGGAGGCGTTCAAGAACCCGCCCTACGTGTACAAGATCGTCTACTAAGCCTGCTCGCGCAGTGCGACGGCTTGCTATAGCAGCTAGCGGCTCGGGCTCCTTCCTGGCACAATCCGCCTCCTTTCACATGTCCAAAGCGCCTACCATCATTTACACCCAGACCGACGAAGCGCCCGCGCTCGCCACCTACTCGCTGTTGCCCATCGTGCAAGCTTTCACCAAGCACGCCGGCATCGACGTTCAGACGCGCGACATCTCGCTCTCGGGGCGCATCCTGGCCGTGTTTTCGGAGCTGCTGCCCGAGGCACAGCGCGTGGCTGATTCGCTAGCAGAGCTCGGAGCGCTCACGCTCGAGCCGGAGGCGAACATCATCAAGCTGCCCAACATCAGCGCCTCCGTGCCTCAGCTAAAAGAAGCGATCGCGGAGTTACAGGCTCACGGCTACCCGGTCCCCGACTACCCCGAGTCGCCAAAGAACGATGCGGAGAAGGACGCCAAGGCGCGCTACGACAGGGTCAAAGGCTCGGCCGTGAACCCCGTGCTGCGCGAGGGCAACTCCGACCGTCGCGCGCCGAAGGCCGTCAAGGCATACGCGCGCAAACACCCGCACTCGATGGGCAAGTGGGCTTCGGACTCGAAGACAACCGTGGCCACGCTGAGCAAGGACGACTTCTTCTCGAACGAGAAGTCCCTGACCCTGGCGGCCGCGACCGACGCGAAGATCGAGCTTCATACCGCTGAAGGCAACGTCAGCGTGTTGTTGCCCAAGCTGTCACTCAAGGCCGGGGAAATCCTCGACGCCAGCATGCTCAGCCAGCGCGCCCTGCTCGCGTTTTACGAAGAGCAGTTGGCGCGTGCCAAGCGCGAAGGCCTGCTGTTCTCGCTGCATTTGAAGGCCACCATGATGAAGGTCTCCGACCCGATCATCTTCGGCCACGCCGTGCGCGTGTTTTTCAAGGACGTGCTGACCAAGCACGCCGATACGTTGACCAAGTTGGGCGTCGACTTGAACAACGGCTTCGGGGATTTGCTGGAGAAGATCCAGAGCTTGCCCGCCGACGAAAAGGCCGCCATCGACGCCGACATTAACGCGGCCTACGCCGCCGGGCCCGGCCTCTCCTACGTCAACTCGGACAAGGGCATCACGAACCTACATGTGCCGAGCGACGTGATCGTCGACGCCTCCATGCCGGCGCTGATTCGCGCGGGCGGCAAGGTTTACGACGCGCAAGGCAAGCTGGGCGACACGCTCGCGCTGATTCCCGACAGCAGTTACGCCGGTATTTACCAGGCGACGCTCGACTACTGCCGCAAGCACGGCGCCTTCGATCCAAAGACGATGGGTTCTGTGCCCAACGTCGGTTTGATGGCTCAAGCGGCCGAAGAGTACGGCTCGCACAACAAAACGTTCCAAATTGCCAGCGCTGGCAGCATGCGGGTGACGGACGCCTCCGGCAAAATCCTGCTGGAGCATGACGTGGAAGTCGGCGACATTTGGCGCGCCTGCCAAACCAAAGACGCGCCGGTCCAGGATTGGGTGAAGCTGGCCGTCAACCGCGCCCGCCTCAGCGGCACGGTTGCTGTGTTCTGGCTCGACGAAAAGCGTGCGCACGACTCGCAAATCATCGCCAAGGTGAAGCAGTACCTGGCTCAACACGACACGTCGGGTCTCGACATTCGCATCTTGGCGCCCGCCGCCGCTTGCGAATTCACGCTCGAGCGCATCAGCCGTGGGGAAGACACCATCTCCGTCACCGGCAACGTGCTGCGCGACTACCTGACCGACTTGTTCCCAATTCTCGAGGTCGGCACCAGCGCCAAAATGCTGTCGATTGTGCCGCTGATGAAGGGCGGCGGCTTGTTCGAAACGGGCGCCGGCGGCAGCGCGCCCAAGCACGTCGAGCAGTTTTTGCAGGAGAATTACCTGCGTTGGGATTCGCTCGGCGAGTTCTTCGCGCTGGCGGCGTCGCTCGAGCACTTGAGCATCGTGTTCAAGCACGACAAGGCCAAGGTGCTGGCCGACGCGCTGGACGCCGCCAACGGCAGGTTTCTCGAGAACGACAAGTCACCCTCGCGCAAGCTGGGCGGCATCGACAACCGCGGCAGCCATTTCTACCTTTGCTACTACTGGGCGCAGGAGCTAGCGGCGCAGAGCAAAGACGCCGACCTGAAGCAGGTGTTTCTGCCGATTGCAGCCGCGCTGGAAGCGAACGAAGCCGCCATCGTCAAGGAGCTGATCGACGCCCAGGGCAAACCTATCGACGTCGGCGGCTACTACCAGCCAGATCCCGCCAAGGCCTCGGCGGCGCTCCGGCCGAGCAAGACGCTCAACGACATTCTCGCGAAATTTTGAGCCTTTCCTGGGGCGCCACGACGATTAACCGCCTTGCGTAATTATTCGTTCGAAGCGACCCTTTCTCGGGGTCGCCGTCAGGCTGTTGCGGGTTAACGTGGCACTAATGCACGCCCCTCGCCGACCCGTGGCACTTTCAGCTCTCGCGCTCGTTCTCGGCTCCGCCGTACTTGCCGCATCGGCGTGCGGGTCCAAGCCCGCCAAGGTGAGCCAGTACTCGGGAGCTGGTGCGGGCGGTGGCGGCGCCGGCGGTGAAGCGCCTGAGGGTGAAGCGGCTGGCGGCGTTGGCGGGGCAGAAGCTCAGCCCGGCGGTGCCGCTGGCGCTCCCGTTACGCGACCCTCCTTTGGTATCGAGGTGTTAGGGCTGCCCACCGCGCTGGAAATCCCGGTGCTGTGCGGGGCGGCGTCTGCGGGCACCGAGTTGTTGTTCTCGAACACCAGCGACCAAGCCGTCGAGCTGACGGAGCTCACGTTGGAAGGTCCGTTCGAAAGCGACGCGACGCTGCCGCTGACGATTCAGCCGGGGGCGCGTCAAACCGTACGGCTCACCACCGCCGCCGGCGTCATCGGCACCGATAAACCAGGTGACGAGCGCTCAGGCAGTGTTCAAATCGTGTCCAGCGTGGGCAAGGCGACGGTAGCGTTGCATGGCACCGTGCAAGGCACGACGCTTGCGCTCAACGACATTCCCGGCGTCGCTCTGCAAACTCCGCTCAGCTTCTCCTGTAGCTCGACCGCCGGTTGTCCAACGCGCACGTTTACGATCGTGAACACCGGTGACGTCGCCGCCAAGCTGGGACCTCCGGTGGGAGACGGCGAAGTCGTGGGTGCGTTCATTCCCGGCTCGAGCGAAGCCGTGACCTTGCAGCCCGGGTTTGCCGTGCGGCTCGAGGCGCGCCCCGCTGCTGGCAAGAACGTTGCCGTCGGAACGCCGGACGTGCTGACGTTGGCCGTTGAGGGCTCGTGCGATACCGACACGCTCGAGCTGGCGACTTTGACCACCACATTTGACAGTTCGTCCGACTGTAAATGCGGGGAGACTCCGCCCGGAGTCGAGGTCGGAACGTTCGACGTCCAGTACCAGTGCGGGGACGCTGCCGCGAAGGTCGGCGTACCGATCTTCAACGGCACGACTACACCGCTCGTGGTGAGCGCGCTCGATGGCTCCAACCTGGTGGCCGACGAGGGAGTGCTGCCCTTCACGGTCGCGCCAGGCGCCACGGCTTCCCTCGAGCTCACTCCACCGGTTTTTCCGGGCTCAACGTCGCCCATGGGGGTGTCCGTTCGGCTCGAAACCGCCCTAGGTCGGCTCGAAACGTTCGGCCAGCTGCGGGCCAGCGGCAGCAATTTGCAGCTGCGAAACGCGCAGGGCAACCAGTTACTCAGCCTCTTCCAACCGAGCTCTTGCTTGGCCGTCCCGCTGCGGCTCTACAACTTCGGCGACGTTGCGACCACGGTCGCGCCGCCGGTGGGCACCGGCGAGCTCAAACTCACGGGCTTCGACGCACCGGTGAGCATCAAGCCCGGGGCCTTCGTGGAGTTCGAACTCGCGTACCTGGAGGCCAGCGCCTGCTCGCTCGTGGGGTCGATCGATTTCGCGGCGAACGCGAAGGACTGCTCCGAGACGGTCGCGAGTGTTGGCTTGAGCCAAGCGGTCAGCTACAGCGCGCAAGCGTGCACGTGTGACTAGCAAACCGGCTATGCAAGAATCGGCCTCGCGCGCGCCGCGCCGCGTCGCCATCTGCGTCTACCGTGGCTTCATCGAACCAGCATGCGAGGCGGGGCTGCGTGAGCTCGAGCGCAACGATTGGGTGGTGTGGCGCGAACCAGGCTCGGCCGCGCTCGATCGTGAACGCAGCCGCCTGGCGACCGCCGCGCTGGACGCCGGCTTCGACGCGTTATTGTGGATTGACGCGGATCAAACCTTCACCCTCGCCAACGCCGAGGCGCTAGACAGGTCGGGCGAGCCCTTCGTGGCGACCTTGATCGCGCGCCGCACCACGCTCGATTTTGCCTGTGTCTTCCTGGAGGAAACGCGGACGGTCTGCGTGGGCGAAGGCGGAGGGCTGTTGAAGGCTCGCTACGTGGGCTGCGGTTTCACGCTCGTCCGCCGCAGCGCCTTCGAAGCCGTCGCCAAGCACTACGGGTTGCCGCGCGTCTTGGACCCTGCGGGCGCAATCGTGCCTTTCTATTTGCCCATGGTCACAGAGCTTCCGGGCCAAGGCTTGGCTTACCTGAGCGAAGACTATGCCTTCTGCGAGCGACTGCGTCAGGCCGGCATCGATGTCTTGCTCGACACGCGCCAACGCATTGGTCACCTGGGGCAGCGCTGCTACCAGTGGGAAGACGTCCTGACGAAGGCGGCGGCCAAAAGCACGTTCACGTTCGACGTCTTGCCCCACGCATGAGCCGCTGGCTCCGCGTAGAGCGGACTACGCCTTGAGGAACGGCAGCACGTCGCTCGCCATGTTGAAGTACTTCGACGACGTATCGCCGTAGTGCTTGGCGTAGGGCGGGGTCCAGCCTTCTTGCGAGACGAACGGGACGCCGTAGCCCTTGTGGCCCCAGCGTTCGAAGTCGGTGGGCGGCACGCCCATGGCTTGCAGCACGCTGGCTAGCCATTGGTTGTAGAGCAGGCCCAAGTACTGCTTGCCACCCGCCATCGGGTCGAACGTCGAATTCGGATTGCCGATGCGGCGGTAGTCGCAGAGCTGCCCGGTCTTGAAGAAGCCGGCCGCGCTGCCAAAGGTTACGACCGGAATCGTCACCGAGTCGTGCGTGGACATTCCGCATTCTTGGCTCCACACCAAGAGCGAGTTGTCGAGGTAGGTCATGCCCGGCGCCTCTTCGATGTCCAACTTGGCGGCCAAATCCAGGAAAATGCCTTCAAAAACCTGCTGGTAGCTCTGTTTGATCAGCTCCTGCTTGTCGGCCAGCTGCCACTGGTGCGCGACCTCTTGGTGCCAGTCGCCGCCGTAGGCCACGAACTTGTCCGTGCTGCCGTAGCCAAGCACGCCGATTCGACTGGTGCCGCACACGAAGGCCGCCGCCACGACCTCGTTCCACAACTTGCCGTACGCAATGGCGTCCTGCGCGGTGTTGCCGTAGTGGTCTTGTGCGTCGTCCGTCGGCTTCGTCACGTCGCCGCACGAGGCGCCCGCCTTCAGCTTGCGTTCCAGCTCGCTGAGACGCGCCATGTGGTCGTCCAGTCGCTGCTTGTCAGCAGCCGATAGTCGACGATTGCCGTTCCTCAAATTCTTGTAGCTCTCGAGCACGCGGTCGACGATGAGCGGCCGGGGCGCGGGCCCGGTGTCGGGCGCGACGAAGATCTTGTCGAAGAGCGCGCGCGAGCTGTCGTAGCCGCGCACGTTGTCGATGGTGCCGGCTTGCTTCTCGGGGTCCGAGTAGTTCCAAGACACCGGGCGCGAGCTCATCAGCATGCTGCGCTCGCGGGTGCTCGCCAGGTCCTCGTAAAAATTCGGAGACCAAGCCATTATTTGGTCGATAGTGGGCCGCGGGAACGCCTGCACCGCGCCGCCATCCCCGCCGTTCCCGTCGTTTCTGGCGTAATTTCCCAGGTGCAAGCCGGTGTTGTGAGCAATGTAAAACGGCACGTCGAGGCCGTACAAAACGTTCATTTTGCCCAGCAAGGCTTGGCTGAACTGGCTGGCATTGCCCGACAAAATCGGCGAAACAACGCGCTTGTCGCCGTCGAGCATGCTGCTCAGCGCGCCCGCGCCAATGTCGTGGTCGGGAAACAGCGCCTGCCGATTGGTCGCCAGCGACGCGGCTGGAAACATGCTGCTCTCGAAGGCCGCGCCGTGGTCCGTGCACAGCCAGTACAAGCGCGGCTTGCGCTTGTAAATCGGGTCTTGCCCGTAGGCTGTCTTCTCGAGCAGCGAAGGCAGAATGGGCAACGCCAGCATCACGCTGCCCGTGCCCATCAGCATTTGCCGACGCGTGATGTCGATCACCTGGCGTGCCATGTCAGCTCCTGCCTTTCATTCGAACGCTCGCTGTCGGAAAGAACCGTCGAGGGTCGCCGCCATCACCAAGTCGACCAAGGTGCCACCTTGCTGGAGCGACTGGCGCATGCTCTCCAGGGCGCAGCCGTCGAGCTCCGGGTTTTCCCAGCGCGCAAAGGTATAGCGGAAGAAGTTACGCGACAGGCAGGCCTCTACTTTCCCGCTGGCGACTATTTGCGACATCAAGTCACCGGCGCCGCTGACGCTGGTGTCGGCGTCGGTCACGTGCGGTACGCCGCTGGTCGTCACTGGCTTGGATCCCGCTTCTTTGCCGTCTGCATCGAAGAAGCGCTGCTCGGTGCGGTAGCGTCCGAGCGCATCGAAATTCTCCGTCGCGAAGCCGAGCGCGTTGATGAAAGCCGTGTGACAGCCTGCGCAAACGCTGCCTTGCATTTGGGTCAGCTCTTCGACCGTTTCGCGCGTGGTCATGCCCGGCTCCAGCTCGGGCGGCTTGGCGTTCGCGCCGGGCGGCGGCGGCGGAATGCCGTCGCACAAGATCTGCTTGCGGATGAAGACGCCCTTCATGATGGGGCGCGTGTTGGGCGAACCAGTCGACAGAAACAGCGCGCGCGTCAGCAGCCCGGGCCGTTGCCCTGCGCTGAAGGCGGGCGGCTCCGACGCACCGTCCCACGGCTGCAGGCCGTAGAGGCTCGAAAGCTCTGGTCCGCGGGCGAACGACAGGTCGCTTTGAAACAGCGACGCCACGCCCGACGGCTTCTGCCACGTGTAGTAGCCAAATAGGCCCAGGACGTCGTCAATCATGTCTTGCCGCAGCTTGGCGCTCGGCAACTGGCTACCGGCGAAGGCCTTGAACACGGGGTCGTTGTTCTTTGCGTCGAGCGCTGGCAGCTCTTCCACCTTGGCGAAATCTGCGAAAAACTCGTCCAAGGCCGGGCGCGCCCGGGCGTCACCCAGCAGGCGGGTCACCTGCGCGCGGTAGCTTTGCGCGTCCAACAGACTGCCGGCCGCGGCGTGGCCCAACAGCTCCGCGTCGGGCGCCGTTTGCCACAGCTGATACGACAGCCTGGAGGCAAGCTCATAACCCGTTAGCTCGAAGATACCAGGCTTGCCGCTGATCTCGCTCTGCCCGTGCTCGACGAAGTAGAGCATGGGCGGCGCGTTGAGCATGACACCGACGACGTCCGCGTACGCTGCCGGAT
>JAYUYU010000889.1:0-8482 GCA_043752365.1 Myxococcales bacterium
AGCGCCGTGCTCGGCACGACCGGGCTGCTCATGATCAGCAGGTACGAGACGGCCGGCATGCTGTGGCTGGCCGTGACCATCTACGGCCTGGGCAAAACCTTTCTTTGGCCGACGATGTTGGGAGTGGTGGGGGAGCGGTTTCCGCGCGGCGGCGCCGTGACCATGGGCACGGTGGGCGCCGCGGCGGCGCTTTCGGCGGGTTTTCTCGGCGGCCCTGGCATTGGTTACCAGCAGGACGTGGGGGCGGCGACGCAGCTGCGGGCTAGCGCGCCCGAATCTTACGGCCGCTATGCTGCTCGGGATGAGAACGAGTTCCTGTTCTTCCCCGCGGTCCGGGGGCTCGACGGCCAGAAGGTGGGTGTGCTCCTAGATTCGCCTCCGGCTGACACGTTGAGCCTCGACTACCGCATCGCGACCGCTCGCGGCGACGTGCCGGATGCCCTCGCGGCGCTGAAGAAATGGTGGGACGAAACCGGGGAGCCCCACTTGAAGATTGATCACCCTCCGGTCGCAAGAGCCCGCATCGATGGCGGTCAGGGAGCACTGGAGCGGACCGCGCTCGTCCCCGCAGCCATGTTTTGGGGCTACCTGTTCCTGGTCATCTACTTTCGGCGGCGCGGCGGCTATCGGCCCATCGGAATCACCGGGCAAGAGCACGACAAGGGCTGAAGGCCTTGCCCTACTGGTACTCCAGCCTGGTGACGGCCGCGCTGCTTCTAGGCGTGATCCTGATGCAGGCCGAGCGCGTGGACAGGTCGACCGATTAAGCGTCGCCGTCGTAGCGGTTCTTCGGGCGGCGCACGCGATTGGCACTGCGGTACGCTCCAGGCGGCATGCCGGCCGCGTGCGCAAAGGCGTCGTAGAAACGGCTCAGCGTGGCGAAGCCGGAATCCTGAGCGATGTCGGCGATCTTGCGATCGGTGGTGGCCAGCAGCCGCTGCGCGTTCGAAATACGCAAATCTACCAGATATTCGCCGATACTGACGCCGCAGCGCTGTTTGAAGACCTGCATCAAATAGTTGGGATGTCGGTGCAGTGCCTTAGCCAGATCGGCAGTGCGCAGCGGTGTATCGAAATGCTCGGCAACGTAGCGCGCCACCTTTTCGATCAGCAATATCGCTCCCTGGGCGCCAGCGCCTGCGAAGGCAACGTCCTCGGTTTCGCGCGCCACGGCTAGTCGGCTGATCCGAGCTTCTGCTTCGAGCGCTGCCACCTTATGCCAGGTGCTCTTACGCCGCTCGCGATCCTGGTGCCAGCGAGGCAAGAGGGCCTCGTCGAGCGCCTGGTCATCTCGATCGATGATCCATTGCCAGTGGAGCAGCCGTTCGACGAACGACTTGGGCAGGTCCCAGCGCAAGACCCAGGACAGTGGCAAGGTGACCCAAGAAATCTGGCACGCTCGATCGAGCTTGACGATGTGATGAGGCACGGCGCCCCAGAAGACCGACAGGCGTCGTAGCGGAAGACTCAGCAGCTTGCCGCCGCTCAAGTACCAAGCCTCACCCTGCCAGAGAAAGTTGAGCTCTACCTCGTTGTGCCGATGCGGGCGCTCCATCGGCGGGGGATGCCCTATCCAGGTGTCGAATCCGAAGGGCGTGAAGGGATAGCGTCCGGTCGGCGCCGTCATGCGACGGGGAGCTTAGATCGGCTTGGCTCGTCGACGTGCAGCGGAGCACAGGTCAGCACGGACGCGGTCTGGGCGCCGCCGGCTCAATCGTCGGCAAATCGTCGGCGACCTTGGCCGATTTACTCGAGAACCGATTTTCGCATCGGCGTCTTCTCGAGTCGTTTCGCTGTAGTGCACGAGGAGGGACTTGAACCCCACACCTTGCGGTACCGGAACCGGGGTGTGTCGAGCCCTTGCACCCGCTTGCAAGGGCCCGTAGATGTATGGCCGTGGCAAGCGACACAACCTCCGCCGCGCAACAAGCGCAGGTCACCGCTGCGCGCCGTTTGGGTCAGGCTGGCCGCCTGAGGGCTGCAGCGGAGCTCAGCGAGGACATGCGCCGTATCTCGGTGGAAGGGGTATTGCGAAGACACCCCAGCTATTCCTTCGAGCAGGCGCGGCGGGAAGTCCTCCGACGGGTTTGGGGCGAAGCGCTTGCCCTTCGGGTCTGGCCGCCCGTCAAGCCATGAGCGATCTTCGGGGCTTGCTCGAACGCATCGTGCCCGCGTTGGAGCGCGCCCAGGTTCCGTTCATGGTCGCCGGCTCGTTTGCGAGCGCCGCTCACGGTCTCCCGCGGTCGACCAACGACTTGGACATCGTCATCGATCCCACTCGCGAAGGATTGGACTCGCTTCTGGCGCAGCTGCCGCCGGAAACCTACTACGTTGACGCGGACGTCGCTCGCGACGCCTTGCAGCGACGTGGTATGTTCAACGTCATCGACCACGCGACAGGGTGGAAGATCGATTTCATCATGCGCAGAAACCGCGCCTTCAGTCGTGAAGAGTTTGGGCGGCGCAGTGCGATGAGTCTCTTGGGAGTCGAGGTTCTCATGGCATCGGCCGAGGACACCATTCTCGCGAAACTAGAGTGGTCCAAGGCATCAGGAGGCTCCGAGCGTCAGCGTCGAGACATCGCGGGCATCATCGCCACCCTGGGCGAGTCCCTCGACCGAAGCTACCTCGAGCATTGGCTTCGCGAGCTCGACGTTGAGACGGAGTGGGCGGTCGCCCAACAAACCCCAATAGCCTGAAGTCGATTCGAGTGCACGAGGAGGGACTTGCTCACGAAGGTGACGCCGTAGGCGGAGACGACGTCAGAATCGCACTTCAGTGTGCAGGCCGAACATAACCCAGTGCCTGTTCGTGAAGCCACTGAGGGCGTGTAGCCCGATGGCGAAGTGCGGCAAGACGAAATCGAGGCCAAGCACGCCCTGTAGGCCGAAGCGATCAACGGGCACCATACCCTCGACATGCGTGAGGCCAAGCACGCCGATTCGAGCGAAGGGATCGATCCAGCTCGTCTCGAACGGATGGTACTCAGCGAACCCTTCCAGCGCCTGCGCGTTGGTTTGGGGCCACGAAACGCCCTCGTTGTTGGGAGCGGCGAGCCAGTTTGGCGTGTATCGAGACGCCGCCAGATGTAGCGAACCGGCCGGTTCGCGGTCCAGATCGCTACCGTTGGCGACAGCTGGGTACGCGTGGTGGACGATTCAAAGACGATTCGGCAGCCTGCGCCGCGGGTCCTCCGAGCGGAATTGCAGGCCCCTACGCACCTCGCCACCCGTCATTTCGGTGCACCGCCGGGACCATTCGGGACGCTGTCAGCGCCTCGTGGAGCGGAAGCTCTGCTAGAATCCTTCGCATGGATACGGACGCCAAGGCCCGAGCGGAACGCCGAAGGCAGAGAGCCTCCCAATGGCCGGTGCGCTGCTTCGACCTGGGGCAAGAACCGCTGCGTGACGCCCTGGACCGGTCCACGGTGGACGAGCGTCTCGCCATGATGTGGCCACTGGCGAAGGAAGCCTGGTCGGTGGCGGGCAAGCCGATTGCTACCTACGAACGCAGGAACATGCCCGGCACACTGGCGCGGCGTCGGCGCTGAAGTCGATGGACGTCAACGAGGATTTCGTCGACATCGCCAAGGGGTTCATCGACAACGGCGTCGAGTTCTTGATCGTGGGAGCCTACGCCCTAGCTGCGCACGGTTTCCCCAGAACCACTGGCGACATCGACATATTCGTGCGACCGGCGCCAGAGAATGCCGCGCGCGTCTTTCGCGCTCTCGCAGAGTTCGGGGCGCCTGTTGCCGCTCACGGCGTGACGCAGCACGACTTCGAGGTCGAGGACAAAGTTTACCAACTCGGCCTCCCGCCGCGTCGCATCGACATTCTCACGTCGATATCAGGCGTATCGTTTGACGAAGCTGCGACGAATGCGATCGAGGGTCACCTGGGCCCGGTCAAGGTTCGCTTCATCGGCAAGGCGGCGATGGCGCGCAACAAGCTTGCGTCAGGTCGACCCAAGGATCTCGTCGACGCCCAGCTGCTCCAAAGCGACGAATAGCCGCTCGTTGATCCGTGCACGAGGAGGGACTTGCTCACGAAGGCGACGCCGCAGGCGGAGACGTAGTTTCCCTAGCTCTCTCCGAACGCGCGGGAAGCTTCCAACGTCTTTTGCTTTTGGGCTAGGGACCCAAAAGTCAGGGGTGGGGCCCCGCTGAATTCACTTCAGCGGGGCGGGGACGAAGTCCCCGGAGACTGTGCACGAGGAGGGACTTGAACCCCCACACCTTGCGGTACCGGAACCTAAATCCGGCGCGTCTGCCAATTCCGCCACTCGTGCGATGAGGAGGCGGGAGGCATAGCGCGGGGGCCCAGGGGGCGTCTAGCCCGGGCGGGGGATGCGTTAAATGTGGCCAAAAAACGCTGCGGCGCGAGGCCTCGCGTCTCGGTGTGAGGCCGAGCAGCTTGGGCCGGCCCGGTGCTCAGAGTTCAACACATCGCGAATCGGGCGGACACGACACGGGCCAGGTGCGAAGCCCTCGGGTAGCAGAACGCGCACATCTCGCTGCCCGCGCTACCGAGCGCGCGATCTCTACTACACCCTTCAAAAGAACTACGTTGGCCTCACCATCGACGCGTTCGGCGACGGCCCGACCCCGAACGCGCTCATCGAACAGGCCTTGGAATAGTCGCTAGGCTTGCTACCTACTGCTCGTCGGCTTGCGCCCCCGAAGCTTGCGAGAAGGCGAAGGCGCTGGCCAACAAGGTGGTGGCGACTGGTAGGCACATGGCCCAGCGGCTCGCGCGGAAGGTCAGCAGGGCGCCTGCCACGGCGCCGGCGATGAACGAGGCGACGATGGCCACCAACAGAGTCACTCGGTCACTGGACGGGCGGGCTCGGTGTTCCATCGGTGCGGACGACCTAGCTCGATGCCAGCGGACCCATCGCGCGCCTCCGATGCCCAAATCGGTGACTACGCCCGTGAGGTGAGTCGTTCGCACCACGGCACCCTAAAGTCTCGTCATCAGCGAATTCTGCATGCCCATCGCGCCGCACAGCAGTGCCGCCTGAGCATCCAAGATTCGAGGGTGTGACGCTCGCGAGAGGCCAGCGACGAAGATGAAGCAACCAAGCACGCTTGCCTCGACTGCCAATGCGAGTGCATAGCGCTTCGCCACTTGGGGTAGTTGCTCGGATTCGAGCAGCAGACTGGCCAGGAACGCGCCGACGAAGAACGCCAGCACGAGCGAGGCCGCAGACAACGAGGCGGCGGGGTGGCCTTCCGCGATGTCGCGCGCGAAGCGACCGATGCTGCCCGTTGCGTGGGACGTGAAGGAGCCGATCAGCACGAAGCCACCGGAGTTAACGAAGCCAGCGGTACCCGCCAGGTAGGCCGCGAGCAGGATATTCTTGCGTGGCTCTCGCGCCGGCCCTTCGCGCCTAAGCACGTAGCCGCTGGCCTTGCAGCCCGCCGTAGAAGCCGCTGCCCGACGCTCGACGCTAGAAAAACGTGCTCATCGTGTCCGGGAACGGCACTTCAGTGACGAGGCCACCTTGAAACATGGAAGACAGCATTTCGCAGCGGTGAGGTTCGGTCTGCCAGTTGCACTGTTGATCCTGCAGCCGTAGTGCATCGACGGCGACGCGCGTCTCGGGTCGCGGGCGGTACGCGGTTGAGGTGAAGGCGGTGGCAAAGTCGATACTGGTGTCGCGCCGTTCGTCGGTGTGGCACAGGCCGCACGCCGTGCCCTCGCCGAAAAGCAGGCGGTCGTAGGGGTCGTTCGGCTGCACCACGTCGAGTAGGGGGAGCTTGAGCTCGCCTTTCAGTGAACGTGGCTCCGGGTCATCGGTGATGTGCCCAAATTCGACGAGGTAGCTGCTGGCGCCGTCAATCACGACTGAGATCCAAAGGCGATCTCGCTTGATGAACACGCGCGGGCTGTTCGTGGACAGCGCTGGTTGCGCACTGAAGATGCTGTTCGTTGCGTAGATGTCCAGCGGGCGATCGAGACTTTCCACAAAGCATGCCACGCTGGTGGGCTTGGGTAGCGCGTTCAGAAGCGCCACGGCCTCTTCGATGGTCCGGGGTGAGCCCGTCGTGCCCTGGGGAGGCTGGCAACGCGGACGGCCGAGCGGGTTGACGGGCGTGACTGTGACGCCAGGGGCCGAGCCGCCAGCGCCGGTAGCGCCCGGCTCTGGGCCACCCAACGGAGGCTGGCTGTCAGGCCCCGCACTACAACCCCAAAGGGTGGCAACAGCCACGGCGACGAGACGGGAGGCGGTGGGTCGCGCGCTCGCGAAAAATTTGCGCTCGAGCCCGTGAAGCGGCGAAATACTTGCGTGATTTGAGGCGATCATCGGGGCTACGAGCCACCAAGCAAGGACCATACTCAGCCCGGTGCTTGCCGCCTTGTCCGCTCAACCGGCCGCCGCTTTGAGCGTGGCGCGGGCGATTACCAGCGCCTCGTCGGCGGGAATGACTCGAATGGCGGTGCGAGCCTGGGGCTTACTGATGAGAGCGGCGTTCACTGCGTTGGCGGCAGGGTCGAGCTCCAGGCCGAGGGCCGCCAGGCCGCCGACCGCTAGCTCACGTACCAGCGGGGCGTGCTCACCGATGCCGCCCGTGAACACCAAGCAATCGAGCCCGCCCAGCACCGCGATGTACGCACCCAATTGCTTTTTGATGGCATAGGCGAACGATTCGATGGCCGCTTGGGCGCGGACGTCGCCGCTCGACGCGAGCCGCAGCAACTCACTCATGTCGCTGTTGCCGCCGAGCGCCTGGAGCCCAGAATCGTGATTGACGAGCTGCTCCAGCGCGTGAGCCGAGAAGCCTTGCTGGCGAATCAGGTGAATCAGCACGCCTGGATCGAGATCACCCGAGCGCGTGCCCATTGGAATGCCGCCGGCTGGCGTGAGACCCATGCTCGTGTCGATGGAGCGCCCAGCCAGGATGGCCGTGAGGCTGGCGCCGCTGCCGAGGTGCGCCACGATCAAACGCTCAGGTGCTGGCGAGCCGAGCACCGAAAGTACGGATTCGCAAGACAAGCCGTGAAACCCGTAGCGCATGACGCCGCGCTGGTGCAGCTCGTTTGGCAAGGCGAAGCGGCGCGCGACGTCGGGCAGCTGATGGTGAAATGCCGTATCGAAGCAGGCGACGTGGGCGCAATCAGGCAAGCGTTCACGCGCTCGGTCCAACAGCGCGAGCGCTGGCGGGAGGTGAAGCGGCGCCAGCTCTTCGAGCGCGGACAGCTGCTGCCGGACGTTGGCGGTAATCAGCACGGGTCCGTCAAAGTGCGCGCCTCCGTGGACGATGCGGTGGCCCACACAGCTTGGCGCCGCGTGCCAGGCGTCGTGGACGCTTTCGAGCACCCGCTCCAGGAGGTCTCCGTCGTTGCCGTCGCTGACTTTGAACGTGCGGGCGACCACTTCGCGCGCTTGCTCGCCCTCGAACACGTAGCCGCTGAATTTTAGCGTAGAAGAACCAGCGTTCAGCGCCAGCACCCGTGCAGTCACGCGCGCGGTTCCGACCAGCGGAAATCGCGAATTTCCGGCAGGTCTTCGAAGCAGGCGCGCACGTACTCGGTATGCCTCGTCAGCGCCGCTTGGCAGTCGCGGATCAATGCCTCCCCGTCGTCGATGGCTCTAGCCGCGTACTTCAGGGCTAGCATCGCCAGATGAAAGCGGCTGGTCTGGTTGAGCACCACCATGTCGAAGGGAGTGGTGGTAGTGCCCTCCTCGCGGAAACCGCGCACGTGAAAGCGCCCCGGATTCGGGCGGCCATGCAGCAACTGGTGAACGGCGCCTGGGTAGCCGTGAAAGGCAAACACGACCTGTGTATTCGCCGTGAAAAGCTCGGTGAAGCGCGCCGGGCTCATGCCGTGAGGGTGCGCTTCCGACGTGGCGAGCGTCATCAAGTTCACGACATTGACGACCCTCACGGCCAAGCCCGGCGCATGCTGACGTAACCAAGCGGCAGCCGCCACGGTTTCGAGAGTCGCGGTGTCGCCGGCGCAGGCCAGCACGATGTCAGGCTCGGCAGCTGACGTGCTGGCCCATTGCCAGGTGGATGCGCCAGCCTCGCAGTGTCGCTTGGCGTCCTCGAAGCTCAGCCATTGCAACTGCGGTTGCTTGTCGATAATGATCAGGTTGACGTGGTCTTGGCTACGGAAACAGTGATCGGCCACCCACAACAAGCAATTGGCGTCTGGCGGCAGGTACGCGCGGGCAACGCTGCCCTTTTTCGACAAAATCGTGTCCATGAAGCCGGGACCTTGGTGGCTGAAGCCGTTGTGGTCGTTCCGCCAACACGTGGACGTCAGTAAATAATTGAACGACGGCACCGAAGCGCGCCAAGGCAACTCCTCGCAGGCTTCCAGCCACTTGGCATGTTGCGTCGCCATGGACGCAACGATCAGCGCAAAGGCTTCGTAGGTTGCGAACAAGCCGTGGCGACCCGTCAGGGTGTAGCCTTCGAGCCAACCTTGGCAGTTGTGCTCGCTGAGCACTTCCATCACGCGGCCAGCGGCGG
>JAYUYU010000890.1:0-3340 GCA_043752365.1 Myxococcales bacterium
TCGACGGCAGCGGACAACGCCGTCAGCGCGATCGGCAACGGCAAATCAACGAGCAATGGGCTCTGCCGCGCGTTTTCGAGGTCGGCCGGGCTGAGGCCACGGTCGCGGTCGGGCCGTTTGACGAAGCGGTCTGCGATTTCGACCACCACGGCCGTCGCATTGTCGCGCCCGCCCTCGCCTGCCCGCGCGATCAGGGCGCGAGCGGTGGCGTCGGGTGGTCCGCTTCGAATCAACTCCGAAATTTCTTGCTCGCCTTCCAGCTGGCCATGCACGCCGTCGGTGCAAAGCAGCAGGCGATCGCGCGGGCTCAAATCGACGAACAGCGTATCGACCTGCACGACGTCTGATAGGCCGAGTGCGTTGGTCACACCTGAGCCTTGCGTGTTTTCCGAAGGCGTAATGGCCAAGCCGCCCGGCAAGCGCGACTGCCGCGCAGACAGCGTGTGGTCATGAGTGAGCTGCAGCACCGCGCGCGAGCGCGCCAGGTACACCCGGCCGTCGCCGGCGTGCGCGATGAACGCGTGATCGCGCGCCAGCCACACCACGTCCAGCGTGGTGCCCATGCCCGAGTGCTCGGGGTTCTCCAGCGCCTCGCGCCTAATGCGAGCGTTGGCCTGTTCCACGGCGCGCCGCAGGAACGCCAGCACTTTGCGGCGCGAGTCGAGCCCAGCGTTGCTGACGTAGCGCTCGACGGCGCGAATGGCGGTTGGGCTGCTGAGCGCCGACAGCACTTCTTCGATGGCGACGCGAGCCGCGACCTCACCCGCGCGGTGCCCGCCCATGCCGTCAGCGACTGCGAAAACGGCAAATTCTGGCGCCACGACATAGGCGTCCTCGTTGCCCTGGCGCTTGGACCCTGTGTCGGTCGCTACGCCGAACTCGGCGCGGAAGTCGAAACGCGGCAGGATCGACGGCACTAGCGTCAGCTTACACCGGCCTTCGTTGCTGCGGACCGGCTTTCGAGCTACCCCCCGCCGCTTGCGCGTGCTGGGCATCGAAACCTCTACCACCATGGCCTCCGTGGCCCTGGTCGAGCACGGAAAGGTCCTGCTCGCGAGAGCCCACACCCGCCCCAAGCAAAGCGCGGAGCGGCTGCTGCCGCTCATCGCCGAGCTTTTGAGCGAGGCGGGCTGGGAACGAAGCTCGCTCGGCCGCATCGGCGTCTCGGTCGGACCCGGTTCTTTTACGGGTCTCCGCGTCGGCATTGCCTGCGCTCAGGGGCTTTCGCTCGGCCTGGGAATACCGCTTGTCGGCGTGGGCTCCCTGCGGGTGATGGCTCGCGCGGTGCCCGAGTCGCTGCCCGGAGTCCGCTGCGCGGTCCTCGATGCGCGGCGTGCCGAGGTGTTCGTCGGGGCCTACGTTGCCGGCCCGCGGGCGGCCGAAACGCTGGCGCCTTTGGCCCTACCGGTCGAGACGGCTCACGAGACGCTGGTGGCTCGGCTTTCGGCTCCCGTGGTCTGGGTAGGGAGCGGGCTTGCCCTGTTGGGAGTGCCCGCCACGTTCACGGGCCCCGGTACCCAAGAGCCGTCCGCGGCCGCCGTTGGGCTCCTGGCCGAAGAGCTGGAGGCTGCCTTGAACCCAGCCCTTCCGGTCTACATCCGCGACGCGGGGGCCACCCTTCCCGATCTCGGCGCCCCGGCCCAGCACTGAATGATATAGATGGCGACGTGACGGATACCGGTCCCGGCAACGAGGCCCAGGCGCGGCTGCTGTCGCGCTACGGCCGTCGCTTCAGCGCCGGCACAGTGCTGTTTCGTGACGGCGAGCCAGCAACGGAGGCCTTCTTGCTCCAAGACGGACGCGTGCGGCTGCTGAAGCAAGCTGGCCGTATGGAGCGCAGCTTGCGTGTGGTACGCCCAGGCGACTTGTTCGGCGAATCTGCCCTACTTCGCGGCGCCGCCCGCAGCTCCACGGCCGTGGCGCTCGACGACGTCGTCACCTTGGCCTTCGACCACGCGACCTTCGAGCAGGTGCTGGCCACCAGCCCCGAAGTCGCCGGCCGCGTGTTGAATCAGCTCATCCGCCGCATGCGTGACGCCGAAGATCAAATCGAAATTCTCATGCTGCGGGACGGCCAATCGAAGGTCGTGGTGGCGCTGATGAAATTCGCGCAGCAAGAGCAAATGGCGGCTCACGCCGATGGCTCACGCGACGCCCCGGGTCAGATTTCGCTGACTCTTTCGCCGCTCGAGCTTTCGGCCCAGGTCGGCTTGGACGTGGACACCGTGAAGCGCATCGTGGCTCAACTGCGAGAAACCGGTCACATCCGCATTCAAGACGAACGCGTCGAAGTGCCCAATCTCGACAGCCTGCGCGATCTTTACAGTCTGCTGGGCCTCAAGGACCAGCTCCGCGGCCAAGCTCAAGCCGCGCCGCGAGCCCGCCCCCGATGATCAAACTCCGTATCGAATGGCTGCTTTTTTCCGGCCTGCTAGCGCTTTCTGCCTGCGGCGCCAGCAGCGGCGGCGGCGACGGCGCGCAAGACCCTGACCGCATTAGCGAGAGCGAGTACGACGTCGCCCGCGATCTGTGGCTGCGCCGAAACTCCCCGCGCGAAGCGCTGGACCATGCTCTCAAGGCCGTCGACCTCAACGAGGACAACGCCGATGCGGCCCACCTAGTGGCGCTCATTTACATGGATTTCTGCAGCCGAAACATCGACGAATGTCGGCTCAAGGAAGCTGAAAAGCACGCCCGCCTTGCGCTGAACGCCAAGCCCGACTACCGCGAAGCCAGCAACACGTTGGGTGTGATTCTCATCCACCAAAAGCGCTACGCCGACGCCATTGGGGTGCTCAAGGCGCTGACCGAGGACATCCTCTACCACACCCCCGAAAATGCCTGGGGAAACCTGGGCTGGGCGCAGCTAGATTCGGGCGCGACCGACGCCGCCATCGAGTCGCTGCGGCGCAGCATCGCCGCCCAGCCCCTGTTTTGCGTCGGGCTCTACCGGTTGGGGCTCGCCTACGAGCGCCGGCGCGAAGACACCGCAGCCGCCGAAGCGCTTACGCGGGCACTGGAAACGCAAGCACCGGGCTGTAACAGCCTGCAAGACGCCTTCGCTGCGCGTGCCCGCATCGAGCTCCGCGCGGGGAACCACGAGCCTGCCCGCAGCGACCTGCAGCGCTGCATCGAGCTGTCGGGAAAGACGATCACTGGGAAAGAATGCAGCTCCATGCTGCAAAAGTTCAAGTAGTCTCGGCGTCCCCCCGATGCCCACCGTTGGCCAATACCTCCGCGAGCTGCGCGAACAGCGCAAAATGAGCGTGGAGGAGGTGTCGCGGGTCACACGCATGCCCATGGCCAGCGTCGAGCGGATCGAGACCGATCGCTTCGATGA
>JAYUYU010000891.1:0-3333 GCA_043752365.1 Myxococcales bacterium
CGCCAGGCGCTCCACCTGCTCTTCGATGCGGCGCACGTTTTCCTCGACCGCTTCGGGGGCGGGATTCGAACGAATCAGGGCGGCGCGCCCTGCGATCACGTTGAGCGGCGTGCCCATCAAGTGGCCCGCCACCGAGACCATGCGAGCGCTGGCAGCGCGGCGCTCCGCCTGCCGCAGGTTGTCCAAGCGGGCGAGCAGCGTAGCTAGGTCAGGCTGTTCGGGCGCCGGTGCGGTCATGCGCTCAGCAGCGCCTCGAGCGCCTCAGGCATGATGGGTTTGACCACGTAGGCGTCGAAGCCTGCAGCACCAGCGCTCTCGCGGATGGCGCCATCGCTGTAGCCGGTGAGAGCGATGAGCCGCGTCTGCAAGCCGGGTGTTTCGAGCATGACGAGCCGCAACAGGCGCGCCAACTCGCAGCCGTCAATCTCGGGCAAGCCGATGTCGATCAGCGCGAGGTCCGGCCGTTGTTCGCGCGCCTGCGCGAGCGCCTCGGCCGCGTTGGCAGCCGCTATCGCTCGATGGCCAAACGAGGACACCAGCTCCCCGAGCATCTCTCGCGAATCATCATCGTCTTCGACGATGAGCACACAACGCGGCGCCATGCCTTTGAGCGCAGAGGGTTGGTTACTCACCCCGCTAGCGTAATCGCGGCACCGCAGGCGTGCGAGGGCTACCTGGCGAGGCTTTTTGCCCTAGCGTCGGCGAGCCCTGGCGCCGGTGTACTTTGTTGTAGGCCGTTTGATCGGTTTCAGCGCCGTGAGACCCCGGAGCATGAAACCTCCCCGCAGCCATTTCGCAAATTTACCGGCCGGGTGTTCTGCGCGGTCGTGCCAGGCGGCCTGGTGGCTTGCTCCGGTAGCGATGCTACTTCGGCGGACCGCGGCGTCGGCACCTAACTTAAGCCAGAGCGGGTGTTGGCCGTTTTTGCCAGTGCTACCCACGTGTCCAACGAGCTCATCCTGCCGTTTCCCGCGCCGCTTGCGCGCCTCGAAAAGGTCAGTGAGGTGCGCAGCACGCTGATTGCTTCGTCGCTGCAAGCGCTCAAGACGCGAGGGCTGTTGGAGCGATACATCACGCTGCTGCCCGAGCCATTTCGGGACACGCTTTTTCACTGCATTGCGGGCCAGTGGTTCCCGCTCGAGGTCGGCTTCGCGCATTACCGAGCGTGCGACAGTCTCGGCTTGTCCCTGGAGGAACAGAAGGAAATTGGCTCCGAGGTCTCGCGCCGCATCCACGAAACCTTTCTGGGCGTGATGGTACAAATGGCCAAGGGCGTGGGGGTAACGCCGTGGACCGTGCTCGCCAAGGGCAACCAGGTGTTCGGGCGCGTCGTAAGGGCGGCGGGCTGCAAGTCAGCAAGCTTGGCCCCAAAGACGCGCAGATTGAGATCGCCCGCTTACCCCTGCTGGAGATTCCGTATTTCCGGACGGCGGCCCAAGGCATTTACCAGGTGGCGATTGGCATGTTCGCCAAACGCGCGCACGTTCGCCTCGTCGCCGGCCAATCGCGCGTGCCCGGCGAGCTGACGACTTTGCACGTGTCGTGGGTGTGACGGGTTTCGAACGCCACCCGCTCTGACGTCCCGATCTCCTCGCCATTGAGCCTGAGGGGTGGCGTTGGCCCGAACCGTGTCCTAGGGGTGTCGCAAGCGGCGTTCGCGCGCATGAGCGCGGAAAAGCTGAAGAAACATTAAGCTACGCGCCGCAGTCCCTGTTCATTCGAAGCAAGCCATGCGTTACCTCATCGTTATCCTCGGCTTAGTCGCCCTTATCGGCGGCCTGGTGGCCGTCAAAGGCTCTCAAATTGGCAAGCTCATCGGCATGGGCGAGGCCATGAAAAAATCCGGGCCTCCGCCGGAGGTCGTCGGCACCACCGTGGCGACCAAGCAAAGTTGGGAAAATACCTTGTCGGCCGTGGCCAGCGTGGTCTCGGCCAAAGGTGTCGCGGTCAGCAATGATGCGCCGGGCGTCGTGTCGCGCCTGCATTTCGATTCCGGTAAGACTGTTAAACAGGGCGACATCTTGGTCGAGCTCGACACCAGCGTGGAGCGCGCCCAGTTGGCATCACTGCGCGCCAAGCGCGAACTCGCAGAAATTTCGACCAAGCGCTCCAAGGCACTGGCAAGCTCCGGCGCCGTCGCGCAATCACAAGTGGACGCCGACGAGTCGTCCCTCAAGAGCCTGACGGCAGACGCTGACGCGCTGTCTGCGCAAATCAATCGCAAGTTGGTGCGCGCGCCGTTCGGCGGCAAGCTCGGTATCCGACAGGTCAACCTGGGCCAATACTTGGCGCCCGGCACCACCGTCAGCGTGCTCGAAGCGGACAAAAGTGCGTTCATCGACTTCTCGCTGCCGCAGCAGCATTTGCCCAAGCTGCGCGTCGGCATGCCGGTGCGAGCGCTGTTGGCTGGGTCGTCCTCGCCGTTGGCAGAAGGCGAAATCAGCGCGATCGATCCGTCCGTCGACCCGATGACTCGGGCCATCAAGGTGCGCGCCAGTTTGCCTGGCGTGGACGAGCAGCTCCGTCCAGGCATGTTCCTACGCGTCGAGGTGGTTTTGCCAGAGAAGAGCGACGTGGTCGCCGTGCCGCAAACCGCCATCGTCCGCGCCTCGTACGGGGACTCGGTGTTCGTCGGCGAAAACAAGCCGGGCCCCGACGGCAAGCAACGCAAGGTGGCCCAACAACACTTCGTCAAGGTCGGCGCCACGCGCGGTGACTTCGTAGCGGTGTTGGACGGCCTGCAGGCGGAGCAAGAGGTCGTCACGGCCGGCGCGTTCAAGCTCCGCAATGGCATTCCGCTCACGGTCAACAACAGCGCCGGCGTCGAGCCCTCGCTCACCCCCCAGCCCGAGAATCGCTGAGCTGGAGCCAGCATGAAATTCACGGATTTGTTCATTCGCCGGCCCGTGCTGGCGATCGTCGTGAACCTGGTCATCATCATCGCCGGCTTGCAAGCCATCCGCTCGCTGAACGTGCGGCAGTACCCCAAGCTCGAAAGCGCGACCGTGACGGTGCGCACGCCGTACGTCGGCGCCAACGCGGAGCTGGTGCGCGGCTTCATCACGACCCCGCTCGAGCGCTCCATCGCGGCCGCCGACGGCATCGACTTCATCGAGTCGCAGAGCACGCAAGGCCTCTCGACCATCAACGTGCGGCTCAAGCTGAACTTTCCGTCTGCCGCCGCGCTTTCCGACATCAGCGCGCGCGTCGACCAGGTCCGGCAACAGCTACCGCCCGAGGCCGAAGTCCCGGCCATCAACATCGAGCCATCCGATTCGCGGATCGCGGCCATGTACTTGAGCTTTGGCTCGAGCATTTTGGAAGACAATCAGG
>JAYUYU010000892.1:0-3333 GCA_043752365.1 Myxococcales bacterium
TGCAACGCTGGAAGCTTGTCCACGTTGAGGAGCAGCTCCAGGCGCAGCAGGTTGAGGCCGACAGTACTGTAGGCGACGTCGGGGATGTCCTGGGGTTTCCAGGATTGGTAGACGTAGCCGGCGCGCACACCGCCGAAGTAGCTCGCGACACCCTCGCGCTCACGCTCCTCGCCCGGCCGTTTGCGGGGCGCATCACCAAACGGATCGAAGCTGCGTTTCATACCGCGTCCGCGTAGCTGCTCGGCGAGCTTCTCGCCGAGCCACGGCGACTGCGCCAGCGCCTCGAGCAACGCGGTCGCAGAAGCCTTGCCACGCAGCGTCTCGATCACCATCAGCAGCGCGCGCACCTCTTCCGGCAGGTTTGCCGCCGTCTTGGCTGCGAGAGACATGGCCTCGCTCAGGCTGGCAGCGAGATCCCCTTGCCGCGCGCTCAGGACACACGCTCGCAGCGATTTCAGCTGCGCTTCGTTCACGCCCGATGCCGAGGCTTGCGCGCCGAGGTATGCCAGCACGTAATCGAACGTGACCTTGACGGCGTCCTCGGCCGTGGCGGACTGGAGAGCCTGCAAGCTGGCGCTCAGCGTCTGAGCTAGCTTCTGGCTGCGCTCGATCTGCTCGAGCGTGCCGGAGGGCGATACGTCGAGCGCCACGAGCAGGGCCACGACACGCAGGCGGTCGTCCGTGATGCCACCCTCGAGCCCGCGGGTGTGGCGGTCCAGAGTTGCGGTCAATTCGCCGAGCTGTTTCAGTGCACGTGGCGTTCCCTGCTGGCAGGCAGCTTGCGTTGCGCCTTCGCAGTGGAGGGCAGACAGCCCGCGCAGCAGACTCGGCCAATCGCCGTGCGCCAGGCCATCCTGCAGAACGACGGCGACGATCCACAACGTCACCACGGAGTCGTCGAGGTTTTGGCTCCGCGAGAGCATGACCTGCGGCATTCGGACTAGGTCCTCCTGCGCCGCGGCATAGAGCTGCTGGTGAAATGTCTGAACCTCCGAGCTGGCTCGAAGCGACTCCAGCGCAGCGCAGGTCGCTTCGAAATATGGGCGGTACTTGGTCGGATCGCAGGCTCCCTTCAACAAGGCGTTGAGCGCCTCACGCACCAGCTTTCGCTGCGCTTCGTCCAGCAAAATGTCCGTCATGCTCGGCACGCTCGGCGGCGTCGCCGCTTCGGTCGGAGCCGGCGAAGCCGGGGCAGTTGTCGGCGGCGGCGCTGGCGGCGGCGTGAACGCTGCCGCGACGCTGACGCCGTCGAGATTGGCCGCGGTGAGGTTCTGCGTCTGCGCCTGTAGCCAGCTGAGGTCCGGATTCGTGGCGAGCACCGCAAATGAGCGGACCTGCTCGATGGTCAGCGGGCTGCCCTGCAGAACGGCGCTGCAGGCGGACGCCAGCGCCGCGATTTGCGCGGCTAGCGGCGCGACTAGGGCGCCGACCTCCGTCGAACTGCCGAGGGCTGGCGCTTCGCTCACCGCGCGAGCGCGAGCGGCTTCCCAGGCGTTCCGGTCGAAGCTGGTAGCCGCAGGCGCAGCCAGACCGACGGCGGCCAAGTGCTGCTGGGTCGCGTCCGCGACGCTGCAAGATGCCCAGACTCGGTGCGCTGTTGGATCAGCCGCAGCAGCAATCCGCGGAACCCGAACCGAGCTCTGGGCCAGGGCTGGTCGCGGCGCGAGCCAACCCACCAGGACCACAACCACCAGCACCCACAGCGACGTCGAAAGGGTAGACAAGCGGGATAAGGAACGTCCCCACGGTAAAAATCATAACCGCGAACCATGTCGATTTCTCTTCCACTGTGTGTTCCAAGCGGCGCTATGCCGACATGCCTTCTGGCACGTGACTGCGCCGCTCTCTGTGGCAGACGCAGGGCGCGTCGAGCGCGAATGGGCGCCGGTCCCGGGGCTCGACGGCTCGCTGCTCTCGCCACAAGCCCACAGCAAGCTCACACCCACCCCTAACGCCTACCAACTCACTTTTGCCAGCCTGGGCTCAGATTACACACGAGCATGGAACCTTTCCAGTCGCCGTACGTCTCAGACACCTGATGGCGCGTTCGTTCAACCGCTTGTTGGCGGGAGCACTCCTGCTTTTGCAGTGTTCCTGCGGGCGCGTGGGTGGAGTCGACGCGACCCGGGATAGCGGCACGCCGTCGCCTCAAGGGCGGGGCTCTTCCGTCCCGGGGAAGTTGCCGCCCGCTCACAGCGCGCATGGGGCCGTGACCGGCTCTGGCGGTCTCCACCCGGCGCTCGGCGGCCATCCACCGAGCTATTGGCAGGAGCGCGGACAACGAGCTGTCACCGATGGAGCTCCCATTCCCGAAGAAGTGTGGGGAAGACGCTTCCGCTACCGAACCTCGCTCCGCGGAACTATTGGGGCGCCATGCTTGTGCCAAGGTCGCGGCTTCTCATGTGAGCCGGGACCCGTCGTCAAGGGCCTGACGTGGGCGCGCATTCCTTGGGCGCGCAAGGTGAACGGCGCGTTGGAGGCGTACGTTGAGCTAGTTGGGATACTTTCCAAAGACGCCCTGACGCTGACAGAGTCTCCACGCCGACCGCCGCGGATCGACGAGGCTGAAACCCTCACGAGTTTGCCGCTTCCCTGTGAAAAGCCAGTGGAGGGCTGGCGCGTCCGAGACCCGCGGCTGGTTGCCGGCGAAGACGAACAGGCGGCAACGGCTTACGCCGAAAAACAGCCTGAGCACTCGGCTACGTGGCTGCACGGGCACCCTTTTGTAGCTCGCGCCGAAAGAGCACGCTTCCTGTCAGACAAGGGGGTCATGGTCTTCACGTTCACCGAGAATCTGGAGACGCACCGGGAGCGGTTAACACGGCTTTGGGCGGTCCAATGTGTGTTGCCGCGGCCGAGCTTTCGCATGAGGTGCTTAGCGGCATCCTGTCGCACGCAGCCGCCCTCTTGCGCCGCGAGGGGCGGAGACACGGACTACTGTGCTCGTCATTCTTCCTCAGCGGCGGCACGATGGACGATCCAAACCGCGTTAACGTGCGCGCCCTGGCGTGGGAACCAGAGAAGCCAACGGCGTCGGTCAGTCGGCCCAATTCCCATGAACATCGCATAAGGTACAATCTGTCTACTTTTTGCGACCCCGGCTTGGTGGCCAACGTGGTTTGGAATGCCTAGCCTCACAACTCACGTGCTTGCGCCAAGTTCAACCGAGACGCTAGGTTGAATCGCTAATTGCGAGCGGCCGACCAGAGCCAAGTGCATGGCACACCGAAAGCCTCGGCAATGTGGGGATGCCGCGCCTTTTCACAGCGTGCGGCGGAGGCACGATCGGCAAGCCGGTGGCAGTCCACTGCCTTCACTCGCAACGCCCCGTTC
>JAYUYU010000893.1:0-3323 GCA_043752365.1 Myxococcales bacterium
AGACGAGAGGCGGTGCGGAGGCGAGCGTAGGCTTCCAACGCTTTCTCGGGGTTGGTGAGGTCGAAGCCATTGACCGACTCGAGTCTGTCGCCGTTTTTCAAGCCGAGCGCGCTCAACAGTGAGTTCGGGCGAAGGCCAAACAGCCTCAGCCCGACCAGCTTGCCGTCCCGCTGTTCGGGCACGACGCGCACTGGCCCAAGCAGCGAAGCTCGCTGCGCCAACGGTGCTTCGGCGCGCCGGGGCGACGCCGCGGGCGCTGGGGCTCGGACGTCTTGGCAAGGCGGCGCCGCTGGCGACTGGAACGCCGCTACGACCTGAGGCTTGGGCAAGTTAGGTGCGCTCGGGGCGGCCGCTGGTTGCGGGTCGACGAGCGGCGGCGCAGCTGCCACGCGACTTGGGCGTGCAGCCATGCCAAGCGACATGCCGAGCAGCTGTGACACTCCAAACCCTTGGAAGTAGGCGGCGACGGCGAGCAGCGCGAACACGATGCCCGCAAACACACGTTTGAACATGAATTCGATTGCCATGTTCGGCGCAGTAGCGAGAAATATGCCAAGCGCGGTTCCGGCATGACTGCGCGAAAAGAGCTCGATTTATTGCGCTCGCCCGTCGCGCCTCGCTCGCCAGATTGGCAGTGAAGACTTGGGCGCTGCCGCGCGCGTGACCAAGTGTCGTGTGCGTACAAGCGTGCAGGCCGCGCCGCCGCTACAGGTCCGCGGCGTAGTCCATGTTTTCTTTCGGCACGCCCCAGGCGATGCCGAGCGCGGGCCAATACTTCTTGTCGTCGAAGCCGCTGTGGCCCTCGCCGGAGGCAACGAAGCGGTGCGACCCGTTGTACGGGTACGGTACGGTGCTGATGTCGACGGGCTCGCCGATGTAGCCCATGCGTTGCATCGAGTAGAGACCGTCGCCCCGCTGGCTGTCGTTCATGCCCACGAACGCGAAAAAGTGCTCGATGGGCGACTTGGCGGGCTCGTCGAGCCAGGCGCTGACACGGCTGAGGTCACAGTTGACGTCGTAGGGCGGCGTCTGGTCGTTCTTACCGCACTCGTTGTCACGCGGGCCCGAGCGTGAGACGGCGCGGTACAGACACATGGCGCGTGCGGTGCGGGCAGCCGTTTGGGCGCCGTGCGAGAAGCCGGTCATGCCGACGTCGTCCCAACGAACCTTGCCGTCCGCGGTCAGGAAGTAGCCCCAATCTTCCTCTGGAAAATCCTGATGGAGCTGCGCTAGGCCGGCGGCCAAGCGACCCGCCAAGCTTTCCGCGTAGGGAATGTTGACGGTGGGGTCGTGGTCCTGACCGTCGACGGTCTCGAGCCGGCAGTCACCGTTGTGCGTGCGGTTGTCGTACGTCAGGTCGCAGTGGAAAATTTTACCGCCGTACACGTGGAAGCCGCGGTTCAGACCGAAATTGTAGATGCCGCCGCTGTCGACGCCCAAGTCGATGATCAGCTTGCCCAGCATTTTTGGCGCGCGATTGTCCATCGCGAACGGGCGACCGCCAGCCATGTGATCGTGGCGAGCCTTGGCTGCGGTGATGTTGAGCGCGTGGGTCGGAGGCGTGGCGTTGCAGCCGGTCGCCGCGCCACCCACGGAGGCTGTGCCGCCCGCGCCGCCGCTCGTGCCGGTGCCGCCCGTCGACCCGGCGCCGCCCGTCGGGCCGGTGCCGCCGGTGGTTCCCGAGCCGGCGGTCGTGCCGAAACCGCCGGTCGTACCCGCGCCGGTGCCCTGGTTGGAGCCGGCGGTGCCGTTCGACCCGGCGCTACCGGTGGGCGACGTTCCGCCCGTGGAGGAGGGAGGCCCCGGCTCGACGGGGGTGGCGGCGGGACCACAGCCGTAGGCGGCAAGGCAGGCAACGGGCAACCAGCGCGGCGGGAGTCGGTTCATGTGTGTGCTCCGGGAACGGGGGCGATTTCGGGCTCTGGTGATGTGGCCAGCGACCCCGCAACCCGTTGAAAAAGCAGCGCCGGGCGTCAGGGGCTGGCTTGGGACCGGCTGATGAAGCTCATCAACAGGCACCAAAAGCACAGCACCAGGTTGAACAGCGGCACCTGCAGCGCTGAAGGCAGCGAGTACACGATGGCCACCGCCGGTATCCAGACGACCCAAGTAGAGAAGACCACCACCAGCACGCGCTGGGTGAACGACTGTCGTTGAAACGCCGCGCGGGTTGCGGACCAAGAGAAGCCTGCGTCCTTCCACGTGAAGAGCAGCACCTGCGACGGCGCCGCCCACAGCGGCGCGTAGCCGAACTGATCAACGAACGTTTTGAGCGCAATGGTCGAAGCGCCCGAGCCTTCGCCGAACCAAACCGCCTGCGCGCGATAAAGCGCGTCGACCTCCATGCCCTTCCAAAACCACAACAGTGAATAGAACGCGAGCTCGGCCACGCGACGCTCTTTCGGGATTCTGCCCGCGAGCGTCAGCACCGCGTACGGAATGAGCCCACCGAAAATGCAGGTGGCCACCGCTGAGTAAGCGTAGCCGTAGCGAAGCTTCAGCGCGCCTACCACGTCCAGCGCGCTTTGCACCTGCGACGACCAAAAGTAACCGAAGACGATGGCCAGTGCGAAGGCTTGCAGCACCAGTGCCGGCCGCAAGTTGAAGCGCATGCCCTGCCAACACGGCTCGAGCAGCTGGCCGCGCGAAAAGGCTGGCATCGATAGCGGGCCCTACCACACCTCGGGGGTGACGTTCGGAGCGCCGGCCTTACGTCGCAAAACCACGAGTTTGTCGGTTGGCTTAGGCGAGCCGCGTCGCGTTTGTGTCGTCCTGACACGCGGACGAGCTGGAACTGCAGGAGACTGCTCGGAGGCCCGAGATTTTTGCGCGAGATTGTGAGGTGTCGGCGATTGAATGGGTGATGACTTCTTCCAAGCGTATCGACCGAAAGCTGTTCCTAACCTGGGGCCTGACCTCGACCTCACTCTGGGCGGTTGGCTGCGGCGACGACGCGGTAAACGTGTCCGGTACGGGGGGGAGCGGGGGCAGCGGCACCGCGGGCAGCGCGTCGTCAGGTGCGGCTGGCGCGCCTGGCGGGACGTCCGCCGGCGGCACGTCTGCGGGCAACGCTGGTACCAGCAATGCGGGCAGTACCAGCAATACGGGCAGTGCCGGTAGTGCCGGCGCGGGCGGCAGCTCTGCCGTAGCGCCGAGTTGCAACACGCAGCTCGCCACCCTCATTTCGGCCAACCATGGGCACGTCTTTTTGATCACGGCGGCGGACGTCATGGCGGCGGTACCGAAGCCGTACGCCACCAAGGGTACCTCCCCGCACGAGCACTGGGTGCAGCTCACCGCGGCTGACTTTGCCAAACTGCAAA
>JAYUYU010000894.1:0-39611 GCA_043752365.1 Myxococcales bacterium
GGCGTTGGGGCGGGCAGCGGGGCAGGCGTGGGCTGCGCCTTCAAGATGTACGGATAGGCGTAGAGGGTAGAGCAGCGATGGCCGTCGCGCCTGAACTCCCAATGCAAGTAGACGTTGCCGTCGGGCGAGATGATTTGCGAAGGGGGCGCCCCGAATGGCGCGGCCCGTTCGACCGCCGCGATGGCACTGATGTCGAAGGCCGTGATGCCGCTGGTGCGCGTCACGCCGCGCCGCACGAGCCGCCCTTCTTCGCGCTCGACGACGATCTCGAGGGCGGTCACCAGGCTCTGGTCGTTCATCGGATGCGAAGCCGGCAACCTATCGAGCGAGTCCAGGAACTGGTCGGCGAAGATCGGATGGATCCGATTGTGAATCTGATTCAAGTAGCTGGCGAACGGCACGGCCGCCGTGTTGAGCGCCGTTTGGTTGCCTGGCTTCACGCTGGGCACGTAGTTTTCGATCGCGCTTCGGTAGCGCTCGAAGCTCGGCGTTGCCCAGCTGCCGCGGTGCTCGCTGCGGCGGCGCTCACCGTCGGCCCGGCGTAGTCGCGACATTTCGTCGGCGCCAACGGCTGCGGTGGCCATGTTGGGTGTCAGGTTCAGCGCGACGCCATTCGGCGTCCGTCCCGCGGCGCCGAGGCCCAACGCTTCCAAGATGGAGCGCGGACGGCGCGGCGGCAGCTTCTTTTTGGCTTTGCGCGCGCGTTGCTCTGGCGTTGCCGCTGCGGGGCGGCTCATCGAAAACGAGCCGTCGTTGCTGGCCACTACCTCTGGCGAGCCGGCGCGCTCGGGCGTCGCCGCCTTGGCGGATTGATTGCGATCTTGGGATTCAGCGATCGCCTTGGCCTCGGCCTTGGCCACCTGCGAGCCGGGGGCGCCTGGTGCCGTCTGTCCGCCCGGACCGGCTTTGGGCGCTGGCGCGCTGGCGGTAGCGCGCTCGGCGTCTGCCTTTTCGGAGCCGCCCGGCGCAAAGGCCCGTAGCCCTGCCTGGTCGGCGTCCTGGCGCACGTGCGTCTTTTCCGAATTGCCCGGATCTTCTTTGGGACCGCTGGGGGCGGCGCCTGGCGTGGGCTTCTTGTCGTCTTGGTCGGTCGAGGTGATACGCGCGGCGCTTTCTTCGGCGACCGTGTTGGCCTTGTCGGAGATGTACTTGGCGTCCGGATTGTCCTTTTGGTGCTCGTCCTCGACGTGCTGCTTCACCGCGATGGCCTTGTTGCGCATCACCTCCAGCTCGGGCAGAGGCTTGGGCGCTTCGGCCGCGGGCGCCGGCAGCTTGGGGAGCTCCGGCTCCTTGGGCTCGGGCTTTTCGGGGATCGGCAGGATGACCTCTTCCGGCTCCACCAGTGGCTTCGGCGGAGGCTTCGGCTTCTCTTTGATCTTCTCCAGCGGCTCTTCGACGTCGTCCTTGGCGTCGTCGTCGATCTCTTCGTCGTCCGGCTTTTTCTCGTCCGGCTTGGCTTCCTCCGGCGCGCTCTCGTCGTCGATGGCGATCTCGAGCGGCGGCGCGAAGGAGTTGCGAACGTGTCCGCGGATACCGGCGGCGAAGCGCCCGATGTCCAGGCGCTCGTCGATCAAGCGTGCGACTTGGTCGGCACCCCCGCTCCAAAATAGGTGCGCCAGGATCGCCGAGGCGGCCCAGAGGAAAAGCGGGATGCTCGCTTCGCGGCGCATGCTGGTTTGAACGAAGACCTTGCCGGGCGGACAGCCGGCTCACGGCTACAAAGCTAACACCCACGACCCGGTGCAGCAACGCGCACAAGTCCCGGCGGCTGGCCTCAGGTTTTCGTAATGCCGGCGAATTGCTCGGCAATCTCCGCGGGCGTCCAAATGCCCGGCTGCTCGTCTTTGTGGCGACCAGCGCTTTCGACCAACCTAAATTGGCTGATGCGCGCTCCCGCCACGGAGAGCGTGACGCCCGTGACGTCGCGGCTGAGGTCACTCACCAGGTAGACGTGCACCGGCGCGACGTGCTCCGGCGAGAGCGAGTCGCCGATCTTTTCGAACAGCGGCAGCTCCTCGGTGAGCCGCGTCTTGGCCAGTGGCGCCACCGCGTTGACCCGAATGCCGAAGCGCTGCAGCTCGATCGAAGCGGTGCGGGTCAGGCCGTAGATGCCGGCCTTGGCGGCGGAGTAGTTGGCCTGTCCAAAGTTGCCGACCAAACCAGAGACGCTGGTCGTGTTTACGATCGAGCCACCTTGGCCTTGGTCCTTCAGTTTGGCGGCGGCGGCGCGCAAGCACAAAAAGCTACCGGTGAGGTGCACGTCGAGCACGGCTTGCCAATCCGCAAGCTCGAGCTTGAGCAAGGTCTTGTCGCGCAAGATGCCGGCGTTGTTGATCAGCGCGTCGAGCCGCCCAAAGCTCTTCACCGCGCTGGCCACGATGGCCGCCGCGCCGGCTTCGTCGCTGACGCTGTCGTAGCTCGGCTCGGCCTTGCCGCCTGCCGCGCGGATTTCGGCCACGACGGCGTCGGCTGCATCCCGACTTTGCCCTTTGCCGTCACGGGGGCCGCCGTAGTCGTTGACCAGCACGCTTGCGCCTTCCTTGGCCAGCGAAAGCGCCGTCGCTCGCCCGATGCCGCCACCAGCGCCCGTCACGATCGCGACTTTGCCGTCGAGGAGTGCCATGCGGGCGATGTACTTCCAGCCCTAGCGAATGACAAGGGCGGCGCTCGCCCAGCGGGGCCCGGCCGAGTATGCTGCGCGCCGCTTCATGGCTGCTTCTACCCGACGCCTGCTCGTTACCAGCGCGCTGCCCTACGCCAACGGCCACATTCACCTGGGCCACTTGGTTGAGTACATCCAAACCGACGTTTGGGTGCGCTTTCAAAATCTGCGCGGCAACCACGCCACGTACATTTGCGCCGACGACACGCACGGCACCGCCATCATGATGCGCGCGCGCCAAGAAGGGCGCCCAGAAGAAGAGCTTATCGCCTCGATGAACGAGGCGCACCAGCGAGATTTCGCCGGTTTTCAAATCCGCTTCGATCACTACGGCTCCACGCACTCTGCCGCCAGCAAAAAGCTGTGCGACCGCATCTGGGGCTCGCTGCGTCAAGGCGGCTTCATCAAAGAGCGCGACGTGACGCAGCTCTACGATCCCGAAGCCAAAACTTTCCTGGCCGATCGCTTCGTCAAGGGCACCTGTCCCAAGTGTGGCACGCCCGACCAGTACGGCGACACGTGTGAGAACTGCAGCAGCACCTACTCCGCGCAAGACCTGATCAATCCGGTCAGCACGCTGTCTGGCAGCAAGCCGGAGCTGCGCACGTCGCCGCACCTGTTCGTCGAAATCGAAAAGCTACGCTCGTTCTTGACTGAGTGGACGCAAGAGCCCGGCCGCTTGCAGCCCGAGATTGCCAACTACCTGAAGGGCCACTTCTTGGCTGAAGAGCTGCGCGACTGGGACGTCTCGCGCCCGGCCCCGTACTTCGGCTTCGAGATCCCGGACGCGCCTGGTCACTACTGGTACGTGTGGTTCGACGCGCCCATCGGCTACATGGGCTCGACCGCCGAATGGTGCGAGAAAACCGGCGAAAGCTGGTCCGCCTTGTGGGAGTCGGACAAGACCGAAATCCACCATTTCATCGGTAAGGACATCGTTTACTTTCACACGCTGTTCTGGCCGGCCATGCTCAAGGCGGCCGGCTTTCCGTTGCCCAAGCGCGTCCAGGTGCACGGCATGCTCACCGTGAACGGCGAGAAGATGAGTAAATCGCGCGGCACTTTCGTGCTGGCGTCGACCTACCTCAAGCACCTCGACCCGGCCTTCCTGCGCTACTACTACATGGCCAAGCTCGGCTCGCGCGTCGAGGATCTCGACCTGAACGTCGAAGAGTTGGTGGCCAAGGTCAATTCGGATTTGGTGGGCAAGGTCGTGAACTTGGCCAGCCGCACGGCGCGTTTCGTGCCCGAGCTCTCTTCGGCGTACCCGAATGATGGAGGCCTGTTTGCCGCGGCGGCGGCCGCGGGTGACGAAATCGCGGAAGCGTACGAGAGCTGTGATTTTGCCCGCGCCATGCGCACCATCATGGCCTTGGCCGATCGCGCCAACGAATACGTCGATCAAAAGCAGCCCTGGGCGCTGAAGAAGCAGCCCGAAAAGCTGGAAGAGCTGCGCGACGTCTGCACCGTCATCCTCAACCTCTACCGCCAAATCGTGATCTACCTGGCGCCCGTCTTACCTCTGTTGGTCGAGCAAAGCCGCGCCCTGTTGGGTGCGCCGCTGCTCAGCTGGGATGAGGCCAAGCAGCACCACCTTTCCGCCACGCTGGGAACCTTTTCCCACCTGATGCAGCGTGTCGACCCGAAGAAGCTCGAAGCCATGATCGAAGAAAGTAAGCCCGAAGCCCCGCCCGCAGTGCCCGACGCCGTAGCCCCCGCCGCAACCTCGGCGCCCCTCGACGACGGCGCGGCGCTCGCGGCCGAGCCGCTGGCGCCCGAGTGCAGCATCGATGACTTCACCAAGGTCGACCTGCGCGTCGCTCGCGTCATCAACGCCGAGCACATTCCCGAAGCGAAGAAGCTGTTGAAGCTGACGGTGTCGCTCGGCGGCGACGACACTCGCACCATCTTCGCCGGCATTAAAGCCGCGTACGAACCCGAAAAGCTCATCGGGCGCCTCGTCGTGGTGGTCGCCAACCTGGCCCCCCGCGAAATGAAGTTCGGCGTCTCCCAAGGCATGGTCGTCGCCGCCGGCGCCGGCGGCAAAGAAGTGTACGTGCTCGAGCCCGACAGCGGCGCGAAGCCCGGGCACCGCGTGCACTGAGCTGCGCGAGGCCGTCTCGCATGCAGCAAGTGCGCGAAGGGCTGCTGGCACTTCTGAACGGCGCCGTGCGGCACTAGAATTGGGCGCGGGCGCTAACGCAGGCGCTCGAGCACCAGGGGGCGCTGAGGGGGCGGGCGGGCTTGGACGCTGAAGGCGGCGGCGACGCGCGCCTCGACGCGTTTGACGAGCGCGCGTGAGGCGGCGTGAATGGTGACGAGCGGCGCGCCGTGTTGCAGCTTGGCGCCGACGTTCGAGTGCAGCTCGAAGCCGGCGGCGGGATCGATTTCTTGGTCGGCTCGGGTGCGGCCGGCGCCGAGCTCGATGGCCAACACGCCGAGCGCGTAGGCGTCGATGTTCGTGACGTAGCCAGCTTTCCGAGTGGTGACGACGAGCTTGATCTTGCTTTGCGGTAGCCGCGCAGGGTCGTCGACGACGCGAGCATCGCCGCCTTGCGCCGTCACCATGCGTTTGAACACATCGAGCGCACTGCCGTCGGCCAATGCGCGTTCGAGCAAGGCCAAAGCTTGCTTTTGGCCCTTACAGCGCTTGCCCACGAGCAGCATTTCGGCGCCGAGCTGGAGCGTGAGTGAGCGCGTGTCGGCGGGGCCGGCGTTCCGCAGAATTTCGATGGCTTCGCGCGTTTCCAGCGCGTTGCCGATGGTCAGGCCGATCGGCGCGGACATATCGGTGATCAGCGCGGACACGCGCTTGCCGGCGTCCTTGCCGACCGTGACCAGCGCTTTGGCCAAGGCGCGGGCGCTCTTCAAATCTTTCATGAACGCGCCGCCGCCGCACTTCACGTCCAACACCAAGCCGTCGATGCCTTCGGCCAGCTTCTTGGACAAAATGCTGGCCACTATCAGCGGGATGGACTCGACAGTCGCGGTGACGTCTCTCAGCGCGTACAGTCGTTTGTCGGCGGGGGCCAGTTGGGCCGTTTGACCGATGAGGCACGTGCCTACGTCGCGCACAATTTTTTCGAAGCGCTTGGCGTCGAGGTCGACCCGAAACCCGCTAATCGCCTCGAGCTTGTCGAGGGTGCCGCCGGTGTGCCCAAGCCCGCGTCCGGAAATCATTGGCACTGCCACCCCGCACGCAGCCACCAGCGGTGCCAGGCACAGACTGATTTTGTCGCCGACGCCTCCGGTCGAGTGCTTGTCGACGCGCGCGCGCTTGACGCTCGGTAGCGTAAGCACATTGCCCGAGTGCAGCATGGCCTGGGTCAACGCCAGCGTCTCGCGATTGGACAAGCCGTTCAGAAACGCAGCCATCAGCCACGCGCTGGCCTGGTAGTCGGCCACGTTGCCGGCGACGAATGCGTCGATGAACGCCGTTACGTCTTCGGGGCTGTGCTCGCGGCCATCGCGCTTGTGACGCAGAAATTCGACCGGGTTCGACGGGGCGGGCGCTACCAAGGCTTGCCAAGAGTGCTCGAAGAGGGCTTAGATTCACAGCCCGAAATGGACAAGCCGCGCGGCCGTCCCAAAGGCAAGTTCACGCAGCATCGTCGGCTGGACAAGCTGCGTGAGCTGCTCGAGCGCCACCCCAAGGGCCTGTCGCTGTTCGACCTGGCCGGTGCGCTGAGCGTGACGGTACGCTCGATGCGACGCTACCTGAAGGAGATCGAGCGCGAAGCCGATCTCGAGTCGGTGCCGACGCGCGGCGGTGCGGCGCTGCTATGGCGGCTGCGCCCGAACGAGATGCCGCGCAAGGTGGAGCTGCGCCGGACCCAGACCTACGCGCTGTTGGCGGCGCGGCGACTGTTCGAGCCCATGCGTGGCTCGGCGCTGTTCGACGAAATCGATCACGCGGTGATGAAGCTGCTGGCGCTAGCGCAGCGTCCAGGGCGCGGCCCCAACGCCGGCTTGGCCGACGTGCGGCTCGAAGAGCGCTTCTTGTACCTGCCGCACGCGCCCAAGAACTACGCCGAGCGCACAGAAGAGCTGGACGATCTGTTCCAAGCCGTCTCGGATTTGCGACCGCTGTCGCTACTGTACAAAAGTGCCATGCGCTCCGACGAAGAGCGCATCACCATTTATCCGTACGCGCTGGTGCTGCATCGTGACTCGATTTATTGCGTCGGTTTTCACACCGGGCGCCAAGAAATCCGCACATTCGTGCTCGATCGCATGCGTGACACCGAGTGCATCTTCAGCGAACGTTTCGTGCTGCCCGAAGACTTCCACATCGATCAGTACTTTCAGGGTGAGTTCGGCATTTGGCGGGACCCGAACCAACACAAGGTGGTGCTCGAGTTCGACGCCCAGGCCGCCGAATACATTCGCGCGCGCCGCGTGCACGCTAGCCAGCGCCTCGCCACCATTGCGGGGGGTGGGGTGCGGCTAACCATGACCATCGGCAATCTTACGCAGGTCGTGAGCTGGGTCCTCGAATGGGGCGCCCGCGCGAAAGTCGTCGAACCGCCCGAGCTCATCGACCGCGTGCGTGCCGAGCTTGCGGGCGCCCTGGCGCTATACCCAGCGCCAGCCAAGGCCGAAGCGAAGAAAAAGAGCCGCTGAGGCGGCCTCAGTTGTTGCGGTACTGACGGTAGTAGCCGACCACCTTGACGACGTAGTCTTGCGTCTCGGGGTACGGGGGGATGCCGCCGTGGCGGATGACAGCGCCTTCGCCGGCGTTGTAGGCGGCGACCGTCAGAGCCAGGTCGCCGTTGAAGGTGTTGGCGAGCACGCGCAGGTAGCGCACGCCGCCGAAGATGTTTTGGCGTGGGTCAAACACGTCCGTCACCAGCATGCGCTCGGCAGTGGCCGGAATCATTTGCATCAGGCCACGCGCGTTGGCTGGAGACACGGCGCGCGGATCGAAATCACTCTCGACGCGGATCACGGCGCGGATGAGCGCCTCGGGGATTTGGTACAGCGTCGCTGCTTCGCGGATCCAGTTGTCATAGCGGGTGTAGCGTTCTGGCGAGGTGTCGGCTGGCAGGAACACCTGGGGCGCGCTGCGAGTTTTTTGATACAGCTTGGCGCCCGGCGCCCTTGTATTGGTAAACGAGACGACGCCGTCAGGCCCCACCGACCGGTAGATGTCGGCCTGGCCGGAGCTTGGACAAATGGTGGCGACGAGGGCCCCCAGGCACGCGAAGGCCAGCTGGGATTTGCGGGATGGTGACGGTCGGGAGGACTGGCCCATGGTCGGTCGAGGCAGATCGTACCGAGGAGCGCCTCGTCGCGTCTAGGAAACGGTGCCGCGGCCCTTTTCATTCCGCCTCTTACGTAAACGTGCCGTTCCCGCGCGACTCCCTGATTTTACAGGGAGATCGGGAGATCGGGAGTCGTGCGAGGGGACGCATTTTCTGTTTTGGAGGACCAAAACAGAAAATCCTTTGGGGGGCGAGCGGGAGACTCGCGCCTGTAGCAACGGTCGTGCTGCTCCCAGGCGGCAGCGCGAACCCCAAATGCAGGGCTCGCACGACTCCCGATCTCCCTGTGAATCTCGAGCGCGCCAACGCTGCCCGATATCGCCACGGGAGTTTCTGCGAGTTGGGCTGCGTTGTGGCAGCCCCCGCACTACTCCGCGGTCAGATACGTGTAGCTCCGTAGAGATTCTTCATAGTGCATGAGAAGCGTACGCATCTGATCGTTGGTGAGGCGGCCGGCGCTGACGGCGCGTTCGGCTTGGCGGCGCACGGCGTCGACCATGCTTTCGGGCACGTATTCGACGTAGCGCAGCACCTCGGCGACGCTGTCGCCCTTGACGACGTGGCGAATTTGGTAGCCGTCGTCCGTTAGGGCGATGTGCACGGCGTGGGTGTCGCCGAACAGGTTGTGAAGATCCCCCAGAATCTCTTGGTAGGCACCGTTCAGGAACATACCGAGGTAGTAAGACTCGGTGTCCTTGAGCTGGTGCAGATCGAGGGTGCCCTTCACGTCCTCGACGTCGATGAAGTGATCGATCAAGCCGTCGCTGTCGCAGGTCAAATCGGCCAGCGTGGCGGAGACGAGCGGCTCTTCGTCGAGCCGATGGATCGGCATGATCGGGAACAGCTGGTCGATGGCCCAGATGTCGGGCGCCGACTGGAAGACCGAGAAGTTGCAGTAGTAAATGGCCGACAGATCGTGATCGAGATGCGTGAGCTCTTCGGGCACGAACTTGAGGCGCTTGAGCGTGTGGTGAATCTTCTCGCAGCAGTTCCAGAACATTTTCTCGACCTGCGAGCGCTCGCGCAGCGAGAGGTAGCCGTACTTGAACAGGCTCTGCGCCTCTTCTTTGGCTTGGCTGGCGTCATGGTAGCTTTCCTGCACGTTTTTGGGCTGAATGCCGCAATACGTGTCGTAAAGCTCACGCAGCAGGCGATTAGCGTCCGCCTTGGGCTCGGCAGGTTGCGGAAAGCGCACCTGATTTTCGCCTACGACCTCGAATACCAAGACCGAGTGGTGCGCCGCCACGGCACGCCCGCTCTCGCTGACCAGCGTGGGCACGCCGATCTCGGATTTCACGCAGGCGGCTTGGATGTGCGAGACGACGTCGGCCGCGTACTCCTCGAGCTGGTAGTTCTTGGAGGCGTGAAAATCGGTCTTCGAACCGTCGTAGTCGACCGCGAGGCCGCCGCCGACGTCGAGGTAGCCCATCTTGCAGCCCATCTTTGCCAGCTCGACGTAGATGTTCGACGCCTCCTGCATGGCGTTCTTGATCGGGATGATGCTCGAAATCTGGCTGCCGATGTGAAAGTGGAGCAGCTGCAAGGTATCGAGCATGTTGCGCGCCGTCAGCCGGTCGACGACTTCGATCATTTCCGAAGTCGTGAGACCGAACTTGGCGCGCTCGCCTGCCGAGTCCTTCCAGCGGCCGACGCCCTTGGTCGTCAGCTTGGCGCGCACGCCCAACAGCGGGCGAATGCCTAGCTTTTCCGAGGCTCTGAAGACGAGGTCGATCTCCTCGAGCCGTTCAAGCACGATGACGACGGTCTTGTCGAACTTCTGAGCGACCAGCGCGGTCTCGATGTACTTCGAGTCTTTGTAGCCGTTGCAGATGATCAGGCCGCCGACGTCTTGCATGGCGGCCAGCGCGATCAGGAGCTCGGGCTTGGAGCCTGCTTCGAGCCCAAAGCTCCACGGTCGGCCTGCCTCGACGATCTCTTCGACCAGGTGGCGCTGCTGGTTCACCTTCACCGGATACACGCCGCGGTAGATGCCCGGGTATTCGTACTCGGCAATGGCTTTGAGGAACGCTTCATTGATGCGCTTGATGCGATCAGCGACGATGTCGGGGAAGCGTAGCAAGAGCGGTAGGTCGAGGCCGCGGGCCTTTAGCTCTTGCGCAAGTTCGAACAGGTTGATCACGCGCTCGGGGCGATCGGGATTGGGTGTCACCTCCACGTGACCGCGCGCGTTGACGTGAAAGTACGGAGCGCCCCAGCCGTGGATTTGGTAGCGCGCCGCGCCGCGCTCGGTGGTCCACTCTGTGCTGCCGTTCAGCTCAGCGCTGTTGCTCGGTCGCTTGGAGTCGTTAAGGGCGTCGGGAGGGACCGGCGAAAGGCTCACGTTCGACATCTTGGATTTCGGTCGGGAATATACTGGGGATCGCTACGCGTGACGCGCGGAAAATGAGCTCGGTGTCGCGGGGCGGCACGCGGCGCCCCGCCCCGCTGAAGTGAATTCAGCGGGGCCCCAGCCCACGCGGCTCGTCGCTACCGCTCCTCGCGGAGACCGACGATTTAGCCCCAAAAATGCAGGGGTAGGGCGCCGCGGCGCCACAGGGACAGAAAGTCCATCGCAAATGCGACCGTGATGTGCACGAGGAAGCCGGCGTAGATGCTGCGCGTGCGCATGGCGAGCGAGCCGAGGACGATGCCGGCGACGAGTGCTCCGTTCGCCTCCAGGTACGGCTTGCCGAAGTGGATCATGCAGTAAGGCGCCGCCATGACGAAGATGGCACCGGAACCGAAGTTACGGCGCAGTGCGCCCAAAAACCAGCCGCGGAAGAACAACTCTAGCGCAAGGAACTGGCAGCAGTAGATCAACTCCCACATCAGGAAGTCGAACCAGCTGCGCGAGCTCAGCTTGTAGAACGGGTAATAGGTGCCGAAATCGGGCTGGTCGGAGACGATCAGCATCGCCGGCACCACCACCGCCAAGCACAGGCCGTAAATCCACAGGTGGCTGAAGAAGCCCTTGGTGCGGAGCCCCATGTCGAGCAGGCTGTCCTTGGGGAAAAGCAGCTTCCAAAGGGGTAGCGGAATCAACACGTAGCCCAAAACGCGGGCGAACACCCACCAGCCGTAGCTGTAAAGCTCGTCGTACTTCTCCATTTTTATGAAGCGCCAGCCGCCGGCTTGAAGCTCGGTCAGCCAGGGTCGGAGCTGGGTGTCGTAGATACCGCGCCCGCCGTAGTACTCCTGGAGCGTTAGGACGACGGACACGATGGCCAAGCAAGCTATCGGGCGGCGGTAGTCGTACTCGGTCACGGGCTGCTCGAGCCGCAGCCGGTGGGCCTCAGCGTCCAGCTCCTCCCAGGTGGCCTTGAAAAAGTGGCGCACGAAGGGCCAAAGGGCGATGAAGATCGGGATCGGCAGCAGCGCCTTGATCGGGGGATGCTCGAGCAAGGAGCTGAACCAGGACAGCTCCTTGAGCCGCGTGAGCGGCAGGGGCAGGCCGCCTTCCGGCGCGAGCAGGGTGGCAAGGAGGGAGGTCATACTCAGCTAGCAGCGCGTTTCAGCCGACCGAGCGAGCGCTCGCGACCCAACACGTGGAGCACGTCGAAGATCGGTGGGCTGGCGCTGCGGCCCGTGACGGCCACGCGCAGCGGTTGCGCGACGTCCTTCAGCTGCAGGCCTTGGGCCTCAACCCAGGCTCGAAATGCGGCCTCTAGCGGCTCGGGCTCCCAGCTTGCTTGACCTTCGAACAGTGTGGCCAGCGCGGCGAGCCGCGGCTTGCTCTCGGGCGTCAGAAACTTGCTGACGGCCTTCTCATCCTGTTCCGGCGGTTCGCGGAAATAGAAGTCCAGGTCGTTGGCGGCGTCGACCAAGGTGCGAGCACGCTCGCGGATACCCGGAATGGCCTGGCGCAGCAGGCCGTCATCGACGTTGGGCAAGCCCCGAGCCGCCAAGAACGGCGCGGTCCAAGCTGCGTACTCGTCGAGCGTGGTGAGCGCGGGTTGCTTCAAGTGCTCGAACGCGACGTCAGCGAACTTTTTGGCGTCGAACTTGCCGTCGCCTTTGCCAACGCGCTCCCAGTCGAACGACTCGATTAACTCTTGGCGGCTGAAGATCTCTTTGTCACCGAAGGACCAGCCGAAACGTACCAGGTAGTTGAGCACTGCGGCCGGCGTGTAGCCTTTGTCCTTGTACTCCTGCACCGAGACGGAGGCGTGACGTTTGCTCAGCTTTTCGCCGTTCGGCGCCAGCATCATTGGTAAATGCGCGAACTGCGGCGGTTCCCAGCCGAAGGCGCGATAAAGCATGACTTGCTGCGGGGTGTTGCCGATATGGTCGCGCCCGCGCGCCACGAACGTGACCTGCATCTCGTGATCGTCGATGGTGGCCGCCAAGTTGTAGAGCGGGTAGCCGTCGGTGCGCATCAGCACGAAGTCTTGTTGCGCTGCGTTGGGCGTGCTGATGACACCGAACACCTTGTCGTCGAAGTCGGTCACGCCTTCGCTCGGCGACTTAAAGCGCACCACGTGGGGCTTGTCTGGTTGGTCGGTGCGGTTGCGGCAGGTACCCGGGTAGCGGAACGCCGCCTTCGGATCTTTGGCCTTGAGAGCTTCGCGTTGGGCGTCCAGCTCCTCTTTGCTGCAGTAGCAGCGATAGGCTTGGCCTTCACCGATGAGCTTGTCGACGGAGGCGCGGTAGAGGGCCTTCCGCTCGCTCTGAAAGTACGAGCCGAACTCGCCCCCGACCTCGGGGCCCTCGTCCCAATCCAGGCCCAGCCAGGTCATGGCGTCCAAAATGGCGCGCACGCTCTCGATGCTGCTGCGGTCTTGGTCGGTGTCCTCGACGCGCAAAATGAACTTACCGCCGGTTTTCCGGGCCCAAAGCCAGTTGAAAAGCGCCGTGCGGACGCCGCCGATGTGGAGGTAGCCGCTGGGTGAAGGTGCAAAGCGAAGCCGGGGCTTCATGGGGGCTTGCCGGTACCACGCGCACGCCGGGCGATCGAGATTTTCCCCGGAAGATGGAAAGATCGGAAGCTCGGCGGCCATGAGGCTGCCGCGGCCCTTGCACCGCGAAATACTCGCTGCTAGAAACGCGGCCCCTTATCGGCCCTGTGGTCAGGCGCCGTCTCTGGAGCAGTCATGAAGAAGTCCCCCGTCACGGTCGTCAAAGAGCGTTTTCAGAGCAAAGAGAAGCTCGTGGAGGCCGTGCAGAAGCTGGCGACTGCCGACCTGTGGGTCGAGCGCCTCAACGCAGAGAAGGGCCTCGCCAAGGTTTCGAACCAGAAGCTGCTCAAGCTCCACGACGTGCTGGTCGACGCCAAGCAGCGCTTCGGTTCGCGCGACAAGCTGATCAGCGCGATTCTCGAGCTCAAGAAGCGCACCAAGGACGCCAACTACAGCGCCGGCCTCAAGAACTTCGCCCTGCCCGAGCTGCTGGACCTGCACGCTTCGATCGAGACCGCCAGCAAGCGCGCCGCCAAGAAGGCCGCTCCCGCTTCGGCCAAGGCCGCGAAGAAGGCGCCCGCCGCGAAGGCGCCCGCCGCGAAGAAGACTGCGGCCAAGAAGTAAGCGCGAAGGGCCTGTAGGCTTAGCTTACAGGCCTTTCTCTGCGATGAAGCGGTTCGTGAAATCGGCGCTCTTTTGATAGGAGCGCTCGAGATCGGCGAGTATGCGCTTTTCGATCGTGCCGCCGATGCCGAAGATCTTCACGCTCGCGTCGGCCCGTGCCTTGCGACGGCAGCGGCTTTCGCCATCGGCGACGGTCCAAATGTCGACCTTGATGCTGAGCTTGTCGGCCAGCTTGTTGGGCACGACCACGACCTTGTAGCTCTTGGCGCTGCGGTCCAAGACGCCGCGCTCCTCATAGCCGATGCCTTCGCCGATCACGGCCTTCAGCGCTCCGGGCAGCTCTCCCACGTAGGGCACGACCTCGACGACGCGGTGCAGGGCGCCACCGCGCTCTTCCCGTGAAACCTCGCGGCAAACGGGGAACTTCAGCTCCGTTTTGAACAGTCGCTCGTTGTATTCCGGGTCCAAAAAGATGCGGTCCCAGAAGGTTGCCTCAGCGCAATTGAACGTGTGTTCGACCTCGAGAATAGCCATGGCGGGCAAAGCATAACGCAACTTCGCCGCTTTTTCGCGCGTCCTGCTAGGCTCGGTGGCGAATGGTCGATGCGGTGCTCAGCGACACGCGAGCGGTGCGCCCGCCGCAGCCGAGCTGGTTGCGGCAGGTGGCGGTCGTGTATCGGAAAGACTTGGCCATTGAAGCTGCCACCGGCGAGGTGACGGTGACCAGCGGATTCTTTGCGATGCTGGTCGTGGTGCTGGCGTCATTGTCGTTTTTTGGCGGGCCGATGAGCGCTCGCAACGTGGCGTCCGGCACCGTCTGGCTGTCGCTGGCGTTCGCGGCGGTGTTGTCGTTGGGCAAGTCGTGGCAGCGCGAGCGCGACGAAGCGGCGCTGGACGGCCTACTGGTTTCACCGCTGTCACGCAGCGCCATCTTCGCCGGCAAGGCGCTGAGCGTGTGGACGTTCCTACTGGCAGTGCTCGTGGTCGTGCTGCCCCTATCCCTCATCTTCTTCTCGATTGAAGCTTCGATGATGGGGCCGCTGTTGGTCATCGCCGCGGTGGCGACGCCGGGTGTGGCGGCGTCAGGCACGCTGTTCGGCTCAATGACGGTTAGGACTGGCGCGCGCGACCTGCTGCTAGCCGTCGTCTTGTTTCCGCTGCTCGCACCCACGCTGTTGGCTGCCGTGGCCGCCACTCGCGAGTTGTTTGGCGGCGTTCCGCTCTCGGAGCTGGGGGACTACCTGAAGCTGATGGGCGTGTTCGACGTGGTTTTCGTGGCCGGCGGCCTCAGCATGTTCGGCACGCTGGTCGAACGCTGACGATAGCAAAGCGGAAAAGGTGGCCTGAACGCGGCGCGCTTGATCACCGACCCGCTGCGGCGGCTCCCCGATCAACCTCGCGCCGAACGGCGGATGGTTAGCGCGAAGGTGTGAGTCGAGTGTCCGACTTCTCGGACACTCAGTGCGATTTCGAGCGCTCTTCGAGCCTGTTCGGAATGCGCCTTGCAGCACAGCCACGGCACGCTAGGTGTGGGGCAGGTGATGATGAGGCGGGCAATCGAGTGGTTGATGACGGCTTGCTGCATGCTGGGCTGCGGCATCGCGCAGCGCACCGTCTCAGAAACCGGCGACGGTGACGGTGACGGTGACGGCATGGGCGGGGCGTCGATGCTCGCCGGTGGAGGACGCGCGGGCGCGCTGGCAATGGGCGGCAAGGCCAGCGGCGGAGCGTTTGCCCTCGGCGGCACCGGCAGCGGCGGCGCGCCCCTGAGCTGTGGCGGGGCGCCCAACCCTTTGCCGCTTCGCCCGCTGTCGACGTGGGAGTACGGTCGAAGCGTCGCCCGGCTCACTGGGGTGGAGGTGACTCGTGTCACCGAGCAGGATTACAAGGAGCAGGCGCCGTTCGCCTTCTCGATGGATTGGGGCTCCAATCGCGCGCAGCAGGTGCTCGATGAAGCCGAAAAGCAAGGCGCTGCTGCGCGGGACGGCCGCCTGCTACCGTGTGACATCACGAAGCCCGCCGACGGCGGGTGCGTGAGCGCGTTCGTCGACGATGTCGTGGGTCGTGCGTTTCGGCGGCCGCTCACCGACGACGAACGCAAGCGTTATGTCAGTTTGTTCAGGCTCGGCAGCAGCCAAGGCGACATGGCCAGCGGGGTCGAGCTGGTGGTCGAAGCGGCGCTGCTTTCTCCGCTGTTCTTGCATAAAATTTACCTAGGCAGCGCCGCCGTCTTCGGCGACAAGGTGCCGCTGACGGCCTACGAAGTCGCGGCCAGGCTTTCGTTCCTGCTCGCAGGGGGACCTCCCGACGCCGAGCTTTCGCAAGTCGCTTCCAACGGGCAGCTGTCCGTCCCCGCAGCCGTCGAAATGCAGGCGCGGCGGCTGTTGGCTGCCCCGACGTTCATCCAAGCCGCTCAGCACTTTCACGATCAATGGCTGGGGCTCGACGAGCTGCCGCGCATGCTGTCCTCGGAGCTAACGGCCGAGCTGGTCGCTTCGATGCGGGAGCAGACCGAAGGTCTGGTAGCTCGCGTCTTCCAAGGCGACCGCAGCTTGGTCAAGCTGTTGAGCTTCGACTCGGCCCGCCATGACGGCATTTTGACGCAGCCGAGCCTGCTCACGCGCTTCAACAATCCCACGCAACGCGGAAAGTTCGTGCGTGAGCGCCTGCTTTGCATGTTGATTCCGCCTCCGCCGCCTTCCGTGAATACGCAGATCGAAATCAAGCCCGGCCAAACCCGTCGCCAGGCCTGGGAGCAGCATCGAACGGACGCCGTCTGCGCAGGTTGTCACCAATTGATGGATCCCATCGGCTTCGCTTTCGAAAATTTCGACGAATTGGGGCACTTTCGCGACACCGACAACGGCTTGCCCGTCGATACCAGCGGGGTCATCCAAGAGCTCGGCGACACCGATCGGGCTTTCGATGGTGTGGGCGAGCTTTCGAGTCTGCTTGTTTCGGCACCGGAGGTAAGTCGGTGCGTGTCGCAGACTTGGCTGGGCTATGCGCTGCAGCGGCGCGCCGAAGCCGGCGACGTCTGCACCGTCGAGCGTGGCCTGACGGCGCTCGTCGAATCCAAGCTCGATATCGGCGAGCTTTTGGTCGCGCTGGTTGGCAGTGAACAATTTCTGACGCGCGATCACTACATGGTGCAGGGCGGACAACTATCGCCACAGCCAGCGTCGGGGCCGGTGGACACGCTCGTCCAGCGCCGCAAGGCCGTACTCGACTTCAGCATGGCCGAGGCGCGCTGGCTCCAGGGCATCATACCCCGCGAGGACCAGCCCGCGCTCGACGCCTACCTCAGCGCGTTGCGCGAGCTTGAGCTTCAACTGAGCCAGCAGTAGCCTCGCGTTAGCTCAGCAGTTCCACCAGCGCGCGGCGCGTAGCGTCGAAGTCTGGTGCGGCGACGAACAGCCGTTCAGCGACGAGCCCACTCGGCTCAGCGCGCGGAAAATAGCCGGAATTGGGCTCGAAATCGACGGACGCTCCGGCTTGCACGGCCAGCTCGAAGCTGGGCGCGCCTGGGCCGTCGAACACGAGCCCGTTGACCTTGATGCGGCGCGTACCCTGCTCGGTTCGGATCTCGACGCCGCTGATGCGTTCACGGCCAATGGCGCGCACGACGCTGGGGGCGTCGAGCTGCACGAGCTCGACCGCGCCCGCCATCTGCTCGACGAGGCAGCTGGCGTAGCGGCCATTGCCCACCACGGCGATGCGGCTGCCGAGCAACACGTCGTTTCGCCAGGCAAACAGCGCCGCCCGCGCCGAAAAAATGCCGGGCAGGTCGTTGTTCGGAAAGGCTGGCACCGCGTCGTGGTGCCCCGTGGTCAATAGCACCGCCTGGCAGCGCAGCACCCGCGTGCGCTCCGCGCCCACGACGAGCGCGGTGACGCGGCCGCTGCCGTCGTCCGGCTCACGTGAAAGTGCCAGCACGCTGGCCGGCGAAATCAAATCCGCGCCAGCCGCGCGGGCCCTCGCTGCCATCGTTGCGGCCAGCTTCGGGTCGAGCGCGGTCAAAGCACCGCCGAGCTCGTGCCCGTCGTCCACGAGCGTCGCGAGCCTGCCAAGCGTGGCGGCTGCCGTGAGCCCAGCGCGACCGCCGCCCACGATCAGCACGGCTACGTCACGTCGCTCGGCCGGCAGCACCGCTGGCGCGCTGTCGGCAAGCCGCCCCAGCCCCGCAATCCGCCGGGCAAAGTTGCCGACGAGCGGGCTGATGCCTGGGATTCCAGCCATCAGGCGGTGGTGGTCGATGCCCTGCGGGAACAAGAAGTCCGCCGCTGCCAGCAGATCGGTCTGGCGCGTGCCGAGTACATTTTGGGTCTCCACTTGCTCACCGCCCTGCACGACGACGCGGCAGGCCGGTTGGTTCGGCAGGCCGTTGACTCGAACCAGGCAGCCTTCGCAAGCGCCGCGTAGGCAATAGGGCCCGCGCGGCCTATGCAACTTGGGACTGCGCGACAAGAGCAGCCGGTCCGCAGCAATGAGCGACAACGCCAGCGGCTCCCCACGGCGCGCCGCCAGCGCCTCACCGTCGTGGAACACCTCGACCGCGTCCAAAGCTTGCCCAAGCCGCGTCGCCACGCGGGCAGCCTCGCAGACAACGCCTGCCACCGGCAACCGGTCTCTCGGTCTTGGTTTCCGGTTTCCTGGTCCCGGCTCTCTCCATCCAAGCTAAGCTCCCGCTCCTTGGATCTCCGTACCCGAACCTCGCTGTTCTGCGGTGTGCTCGGGCTCGCCATCGCAGTCTCGATTTTGCTGCGCGGTCGGCCAAATCGGCCTCGCCTGTTCTTCGCGGCGCTCGCCGGCGATACGGGGCTTTGGTACTTGGCGCAGTGGCTGTACCACAGCGGCCGTAGCGATCTGTGGGCGCGTTGGACGGCCGTCCTGGCGGTGTTCCTGCCCCAGTTCGCCCTGCACCTGTTCGAATCTATTTTGCCCGAACCGGGGCGCCGCTCGACGTTGCTGCGCGTCGCCAGCATCTTGGTCGTGCCCATGCTGGTGCTGGTGCTGACCGAGCACCAACATGGCTTCGTTCGCGGGCTCGTCTTCTCTTATGTGTTTGGGTTGATCGCGGCCGGACTTTTTCGGCTGCTGCGTCGCGGCGAGCGCAGCGGCTCGCGCGCCGTCCAGCGCCGCGTTCGCTTCTTGGTGCTGATTGGTGCGCTGGCAACTTGCTTCAGCCTGGCGGATTTTTTGTGGTTCGTCGGCGCGCCGCTGCCGCCGGTGAGCGCGGTGCTCAGCATCGTCTTCCTATTCGTGCTGTCCGAGTCACTGACGCGCGAGCGCTTGGTCGACCTCTACGACATTCTGGGTCAGCTGCTGGTGTCGACCGCGCTGGCCTTCGCGATGGGCGGCATCTTCTACATTTTCGTCGTGCTGCTGGGCGGCTTCGACACCATGTACCTGGGCGCCATCTTGGCAGCGATCGTGATTTTGCTGCTGTTCGAGCCGCTGCGCTCCAAGGCGGAGGACTACACTCATAAGGTATTTTTTCGTGAGCGCGTCGACCTCGAGCGCGCAGTCGCCAAGGCGCGGGGCGTGCTCGTGCACACGCTGCAGGTGGCTGAAATGCAGCAGATCGTGATCTCGGCGTTGGAAGAGTCGCACCGTGCGACCGGCGCTGCGATCTACCTGCGAGACCCGCTGGGCTCCGACTTCGTGGTCGGTTCCGGCTTCGGCCCGGTTGCGCCGCCGCGCATCGAGCTTGCCGCCGCGCACCCGCTCGCGGAGCGCATGAACTTGGGCGGCGCCATCTTGCTCGAGGACTTGGCGCACCAGGTTTTGGAGCATCGACGCTTGGGTCGCACCCGGGAAGCCGAGGCTGACGAGCGCCTGCTCAGCTCGGCGCAGCTGCTCGGCCCGTTTCGCACCGGCGTGTGCTTGGGCATTTGGGGTGAAAAGCGCGAGCTGCTCGGCCTGTTGTTGATCGTGGATGACCGAGTGCGTGACGCCTTCTCACCTGACGAAGGGGTTTTGCTCGAGTCGCTGGCGGTGCAGATTGGCGTCGTGATCGACAACTCTCGCCAGTACCGGCGCATGCAAGAGCGCGATCGTTTGGCCGCGCTGGGTCAAATGGCTGCCGGTCTGGCGCACGAGGTGAAGAACCCGCTCGGCGCCATCAAGGGTGCTGCGCAATTGCTGGGTGAGCCGGGCGACCAGCAACGATTGGGGCCGGTCGAGCTCGAGTTCGTCGGCATCATTTTAGAAGAGGTCGAGCGGCTGGATCGCGTCGTCGGCTCGGTGCTCGACTACGCTCGTCCCTCGAAGGGCGACCTCGGCGCCGTGGACCTGAACGCGGTCGTGCGCAGGACGGTCACGGTGCTGGCCTCGGACCGCGCCGAGGAGTGCGAAATCGTCACAGACCTCTCCGACGAGTTGCCGCCCGTGCGCGCCGACGCTGAGCAGCTGCGGCAGGTCTTGATCAACTTGGTCCGGAACGCCGTTCAGGCCATGGGTGGTCAAGGCACCGTGCGGGTGCGCACCACCATCCACGCCCAGGTACCGTCGACAATCGCGGCCTCTCCGGCCGGTGAGTGGGTCGAAGTTTCGGTCAGGGACGCCGGGCCGGGCATCGCCCCGTCGGTGCTTCGGAACCTTTTCGTCCCCTTTTTTACCACCAAAGACCGAGGGACCGGTCTTGGCCTGGCCATCAGCCAGCGCATGGTCGAGGAGATGGGCGGACGCATCGAAGTGGTGTCCCATCTGGGCGACGGGGCCACCTTCACCGTACTGCTGCCTGCCGGGGAGGCGCACGGGCACCGGGCCGGTTTGAGCCCGACCCCGCCAGAAGCGGGGGAGCAGGCCTCCGCACGGCCGGCCCCGGGTGCCGCAGACCCTGCTGTTCCGGTGAGAACGATTTGACCGTATCTGGCTCAAAGTCCTAAAGTTTTTGCGGCTGCGCCGTCTATGGGCGTAGACCCTTCGACCTACCGCCATGGTTCCTCGACAAGCGCAGCCCGGCCCCCGTGAGGCCAACAACGAGCCGCGGTTCGCCCTGCGTTTCATCTCCGGGAAATACCAGGGCGGTGAGTACCCGCTCGCCGAAGGACAAGAGATCGTGATCGGTCGCTCGAGCGAGCTCGACATGGTGCTCGTCGAAGAGATGGTGTCGCGTAAGCACGCCCGCATTGCGCTGGCTGACGGCACCATCAACATCGAAGACTTGGGCTCCACCAACGGCACCTTCGTCAACGGTGAGAAGGTGCAGCAGGGTACGTTGCGTGAGGGCGATCGGGTGCTGATCGGCACGAACATTTTGAAGGTCGTCGCGGCTGCGCAAGACGCCGAGGCCCGCGCCAACCTGAAGGCCATGGCCGTGGGGCGCGTCACCGCCAAGCAGCAACAGGGCGGACGCGCCTCCGAAGACGCGCCGCGCATGTCCGGAAACTTGGAAGAAATTCCACTGCCGGACCTTCTGCAGCTATTTGGCACGTCGCGCAAAGCCGGTGTGCTCGTGTTGCGCTCCGCGGGGCGTGAGGGTCGTATCTACCTCAACGAAGGGCGCATTCGCTTCGCCGAGTTCGAGGGGGTGGTGGGCGTGCCAACCCTGAAGGCGCTGTATCGCATGCTGAGTTGGCAAACGGGCTCGTTCGCGCTCGATCCACCCGACACGCGCGAGTTCGAAGCCGGCGTCGACGTCAGCGCGCAAGAGGTGCTGATGGAGGGCTTTCGCCAGCAGGATGAGCTCGGCCAGCTGCGCGGCAGGCTCCCAGGCGCGGGTCGTATGGCCTTGAAGCTGCCGCTCACCCAGCACCTGCGCGAGCTCGAAGACGCCGATCTCGATTTACTCGAGCTCGCGCTGGGCGCGGATAATTTGGAGGCTTTCTTGGACGCGGCGCCCGGGCCCGACTTGGAAACCGCCCAGGCGCTACTTTCACTCGTGCAGCGCGGCTACCTCAAGCCGGCATAGCTCGGCTCAGTCCTTTTGCGGAAGCTCGGGGGCCGGCGGGGCTGCGTTCGGCTGGGGCATCGGCGGATGGTCTGCGGGCATTCCGGGCAAGCCAGGCATGCCTCCGGGAGGGCGGCGCGCCAGCTTCGGGGCCAGGGCTTTCAGCTTTCCTTGAAGCTCCGAATCGTTCTCGGTCATGGCGGCTTCGCGCAGGGTACGACCCAGCGCGGGCCAGGCTTCCTTACGGCGGCTCAGGCCTTCCAATTCGGCGAACGCGACCTTGCGGGTCGGCAACGAGCCGAACTGCAGGAACTGGCTAAGGTAGCGGAGCGATGCGCGGTTAACGCGCGAGTACGACTGCATCACCTGCTGGTCCGGATCGAGCGGCGCGGTCTCGAGACCCTTCATTTTGTCGCCGAGCTTGTCGACGAGCGCAGCTTTACCGGCCGAGCCGAGCGGCCGTGCCCGGGGCGGCGCGCTCAGCGCGGCCGCCGCCAGCTTGGGGCTCGGCTTGGCGCTGCCGGGCGCTCCGCTACCCGCGGGGGCCGCTTTGCGCTCGGCCTGCGTCTTCTCCATGAACGCGTTGCGGAGTTTCTCGGACGCGGCCTCGCTAGCGAAGGCTAGCTCGGCTGCGGCGTGAATCAGCACGGCCTCGGCCTCGGGCTTGGCTGCGGCGGCTTTCATGGTGGTCAACGCTGCTTGCGCTGTCTTGCACAGCTCGGCCTCGGCCGGAACTTTGAGCAGCGACTCACACGCCGGCAACTCGGCCGTCTCGGACCAGCGCTTCGTCCATTCTTTCAGCGCTGCGGCCAGTCGCTGTCCGTCGGCGTAGCGGTCACCTTGCGGCTTCTTTTTGGAATCGGCCTGCGCTTTTTCGGCTTTGACCTTGGCCTCCGCCTCTTCCTTCTTCTTGCTGCAACCAAGCACACTGCTGGCCACGCACGTAGCGAGCACGAGGGCCCCCGCGTTCGCCAGCCAAGACTTGTAAGACCAATACGCCACTAGAAAACTCCTCGCCAACTCGGGCCGTAGAACCCGAAGGCTCCCGATACCTCTTGCATGAAATCCAAAAGACCCTTGTAGTTCTTCACACGATTCGCAAAGCGCACCGATAGCACCACCGGCTGTCCGTCGGCGGTTTTGGCATAGGTGAAGGCCCCGGTCACGGGATCTGTTCCGGTCGTTTCGTAGGCTTCCCGGGTCAGGATATTCATCCAGTCCAGCATGCGGGCGCCAATGCCACGATCCACGTCTAGGCCGTCGAGCTTCTCGGTCCCATAGCGGTGCGCCACGTAGCTTTGCCCGCTGAGCGGGTCGACCCAGGTGGCCTGCTCGGTGGCTGGGAAAAGCGGCGCCGAATTGGTACCTAGGCGGAAGATCCGCATCATGTCGATCCAGTCCGCTTTGTAGCTCTCAGGCAGGTTCACGAGCGCGGAGAAGACCAGGAACTTTTGCACCTCGAAGCCGATTTCGGGGTCAATGGCCAATGACTCTGCAGGCGCGCCGTCGTCGACGGGGTTCTCGGACGGGTATTCTTTGCAGATGACGGAGCCGGAGCGGCGCCAGCACACTTCTGGCCCGTCCTTCGGCCAGAACGAGCGAAAGCCCATGCCGCTGCTGGGGCTCTGGTCGTCTTGCACGACCGGCTGACCGCGGTCGGCTTGGATGCGCCAGCCGAGTGACGTCGCGTCTTCGGTGAGCGCGGCTGCCATCAGTCGTCGTACACCGTCTGGGAAGATGGTGGCGAAGCTGATGTTGCGATAGCGCCCGTCGACGAAGTCGTCACGACTGGTGCTGATGAAGCGATCCTCGCAGTCGGTCAACAGGTCCGCGATGATGGTCTTGTCGTAGTACGAGCCGACCCACGCATCGTACTGCGTTGCGTAGTAGCCCTTGGTGCGGTCGAGCTGGTTGAACAGCGGACGCCCACCGAACAGCAAGTCGCTGCCGATGCCTTGCGAGCCGTTCGGCACCAGCATTTGCGTGCCGCCCGTCTGCGGGGCGTCGTTGACGAACAGCTGCTGGTCCGTCGAGCGAAATACCTGAAATTCGCCAGGTGAGGGGCCATTGCGCGGATCGAAACCGGCGTCCAGAAAGTGCGCGCCGGTCGTCGGCCGGGTCAGCATGCGCGTAAAGTGGTCGAACACCATCGACGCGGCGATGGCGTTGCCCTTCAGCATGCCGTCGTCGGCGGTGGTGGCTGCGAGGAAGTCCGTCGCGCTGAACAGCTCAGTGTACAAACCGAAGCCCTTGGTGATCTCCTTCAACTTGGCGTTGTAGCGAGTGTAGCCGCGCATGAACGCGGTCTTCAGCGCGAACGAGGAGCGATTGCGCCTGTAGTTGTCCCACAGGTGCGCGTCCTCGAAGCTGTTGATCATGAAGTTGGCGACCTCGTACGGGTCGGCGCCGTTGTCGTCGCGCAAAACCGCCAGGTTGCCGATGTCGGCGTACTCGTCCGAACCGAACATGTAGGGGCGGCGCACGCGGTTGCGCGAGTCGAACTTGCGCGGATCACCGCCGAAGGCACCGAAGGCCTGTTGAAAGCCAGGCGCGTCGAGCTGCAGCTCCGAGTAGGCAACGTAGTCGGTCGGCAACCCGTCGCACTTGGTGCCGTTGACGATCTGGCCGTCGAACACCGGGCTGTACACGCCCTCGCGCGCTGCGTCCCAGTCAGCGGGAGGTGACGTGTCCACCTCGCGGCAGTCGCGAATGAGGTTCAGCTTTTGGCCGAGCAGCGAATAGTGGAAAAAGCCGGCATTGTCGCGATACCACGGCCCACCGATGCCGCCGAAGCCGCTGTCGAGCAGGTCACTGATGGTGCGGCCGTTGGGCGTGCAAGCGCGAACGCCCGCCTTGCCGGGCGGGCAGCTGACGCTCTCGTCGTCGACCACGTCCGTGACGTCGCCGTAGCTGAAGCGAATCGCGGCGCGATCGTAGGCGCCCACGCCCACGGCCTCTTGCGTGAGATCACCCGGGTAGTCCATGACCGAGGTTTGCCCCCACATCCAGATCATGCCTCGGCGCTCTTGCTCGGTGAGCGGGTCACGCCAGCGTGGTCCGACGCACGTCGACCCGTCCGCGGTCGGGTTGGCGCAGTATTCGGTCTCGGCGCCGTCTTGCGTGCGTAGCTGCCAGTACTGCGAGTTGAAATTGAGCGCGTCGTAGCTGCCAGTGAAGACGTGGCGAAGGCCCATCGAATGGCCGAGCTCGTGCAACATGACACCGGTCGTCAGGCGACGCCGGATGTAGTCATGCCACTTTTGATTGCGGTCCATCATGTCCGAGCTGCTCGGCTTGTCGGGCAGCGGGAACTTTTGGGCCATGATCCGCGCCCAGTCGTCGACGCTGATCGGCTCGGGCGCCTCCAGCATGCAATGCCCGTCCTGGGCCATCTGGGTGTCGCGCATGCGATCGAGCTCGGCCTTGAACGCGACGGCGTTGCCGCGCAGCGGCGAGGCCATATCAAGAGTGGCCGCCGACGGCGGCGTCGCCGGATTCAAGCCGCCGAGCCGCAAGTACGGGCCGGTCGTCAGCTTGGTTTCGATTGGCGTGTCGCGCGTTTGCAAGAGGCGCGCCTTGGCGCCGGTGTTGCCGTTACCGAGCGCGTTCTCGCCGTATTTGGCGCGAGCCTGATCGGCGGCCCAGTCGAGCAAATCCCGCTGCTTCATGTCGGGCAGCGTCTTCTGGGACTTGCCCGTCTGAAGGGTATTATCGATGGCGTCGATGCGGCGCGCGACCTGCGCGTCGTCTAGCACGGGCGAGCTGACCATTCGGGGCGTCGGCGGCGTACCTGCGCGTGTGCTAGCCGCCAGGTAGTCGTTCAAGTAGCGGCCGCTCGAGACGTCGTCGTTCGAGATCTCACCGAGGTACCAGCGCATCTGATCGACGGTCAGCTGCGTGCGCACGTCGGTGACGGCGTTCCAGATGTTGACGCTGGCGGCAATTACCTCGCCCGTGAGCGGGTCGATGGCGTCGGCCAAGATGCCCCAAGGTGACGGCACCTGCGGGTTCTGGATGACGTTGGCGATGTTGTAGCGAAGGTCGCCGATGCGAACCTTCAAGCCGACTTCGCCGCACTCGTCGGCGTCTTCCGCGATAACCGGGTTGTGGCAGAACACGAACACGCTCTGCGGCTCGTTCGCTAGGATGTCCGGCGTAGCCTCGCTGATCGGGAATTTTTCCTTACAATCCCTGATTTCTGCCAGCTCTTGCGTGGGACCGGTCTGCGATGTGCGCAAACACTCGGTGTAGCGAGCGGTCAACACCGCGTGGCGCAAGCTGACGTCCCACTGGCTGACGGCGTCACGCACGCTTTCCCACAAGCTAGGATCGCTCTCGGGACCGTAGTAGAACGGCGTCGTGCGGAGTTGACGCCTGCTGTAGGGCAGGGTGCAGGCGTGGACGAACTTGTCGCAGCGCGAGCCGCCGCCCACGCTGTCACATTCGTCCGCGGTACCGGTGATGGTCGGCGTGTCACGATCCGGATCGGCGCCGGGCGGGGTCGTCGCCTCGGTATTGCAGCGCACGAGCTCGCCCTTGGCGTCGCGCGCGTGCGACGCCTGCCAAATGTTGTGACGCGAGGCGAAGCGGTACCAGCGGTCGTCGACGATGCCGTAGTTGCGCTGGTAGCCACGGCGCTCGGCGGTCGTGAACATGCCGAACATGTCCATGCGCGTGCCGTCCCAATCGACGGGTTGGTAGTCGCGGTCCTCGACCTTGCGGAACGAGAGGCGAATTTTCACTTCGACCGGGTTGCAGTCAGCGACTGGCGCGCCGCCACTCAGCACGTCGGGCGAAAAAAAGCAGGCCGGAAACGACCCGAACGGCGTGTTCAAGATCTGCGGCTTGACGTAGACCTTGTTGGTAATGTCGAAATAGCCGGTCTTGCTCTCGAAAACGGGCGCATCGGGGTCGCTCGGGTCTTTGACCGAGTAGGCGACGGGCTCGTACACGAGCGGCTCGTCGGCGAAAATTTTCAGCGCCGCAAGGGTGTCGAGGTCGTACGCCGTGCTGATCAGATTTTGTGACCAGTCGACGCGCATGAACTCGCGCTCGTACCAAGGCCGGTCGCTGTCGTTCTCGACCACGACGTTCAGGTCTTCGCCGGTCTGGGGGTTGTAGTCGCGACGCACGTCGAAGTGCTTCTCGATCCGGAAAGCGGCTGCGATTTGCCCGGTGTTGGTCTCGTCGATGCCGTTACCGGTCGCGCCCTCGATGCGCTCGTAGGCCAAGCGCGCGATCAGCTTTTCTTCGGTAACTTCCCATTTGACCCGGGCCGTCGTCTGCGCGTAGCTGGCTGTAAACAAACCGCTTTGCGAGGCGCCGTAGTCCACGTCGGCCACGGTTGGGCGGTAGTAAAATTGTGGGTCGTCCTCGTCGTCCGTCAGCGACGCGCCAACGAAGAAGTTTTTCTGCAGGGCTTCGGGTTGGACGCGGTTGATCGGGGCGCGCTCACTCGCGCAGCCGTTCAGCAGGGCCAACAACGAAAATGCCACGGACCAGCGGACGCTTCGGGTCATGGGGGAGCTCCTCGCGCGCGGCGCCCATGCTTGCGGGCGGGCCGTGCCGTGGTCAGCTTAGCCCGAAGCATTCGTCGGAGCCGCTGGGATTTCCGCTTGGACTAAAGGAAATTTAGGGCTCTAGGCGGACTTCTACCGCACGAGCGTGGCCGTCGAGCCCCTCTGCACGCGCGAAAGCCGCGATGCTCGCCGCCTGTTCTGCGAGCGCCGAGGCTTCGTAGCCGATCAGCGAGGTTCGCGAGAGGAAGTGGTAAACACCGAGGGGGGAGCCGTAGCGCACGGCGCCGCCCGTCGGCAGGACGTGCGAGGGACCAGCTACGTAGTCGCCTGCGGCCTCTGGCGTCGTCGGCCCCACGAAAATGGCGCCAGCGCGCAGCACGCCGCGCGCCAGCTCGGCGGGGGCGACGGTGTGTATCGCGACGTGCTCGGCGGCTAACAAGGTCGCCACGCGTGGCAGCTCGGCTTGATCGTGCACCACCAGCGCTAAGCCGTTTGCCGACAACGATGCTTCCGCGATGGCACGCCGTGGCAAACTTGCCAGCTGCCGATCGAGCTCGACGCGAACTTTCTCCACGAAGGCCTCGCTGCGGCAGAGCAGCAGCGCGTAGGCCGCCTGGTCGTGCTCGGCTTGCGACAGCAAGTCGGCCGCGACCCAACGCGGGTTCGCTTGCTCGTCCGCGATCACCAAAATTTCGCTCGGACCCGCCAGGCTATCGATGTCGACCTCGCCAAAAACGAGGCGTTTGGCCGCGGTAACATACAGGTTGCCGGGCCCGACGATTTTGTCGACGCGAGGCACGCTTTCGGTGCCGAAGGCCAAGGCTGCGATGGCCTGCGCTCCGCCCGCGTCCAAAATCGCCGTCACGCCTGCCAAGTGCGCGGCCGCGCGCACTTCGACGCTTACCTGCGGGCAAGCCAAGATGACCTCTGGGACGCCAGCCACACGCGCCGGAATTGCCGTGTGAAGCACGCTAGACGGGTAGTTCGCTTTGCCACCCGGCGCGTACACCCCGGCGCGCTCCACGGGTAAGACGCGGCTTTCGAGCGTTACTCCGCCTTCCGTGTACGAAAAGCCCTGCAAGTGCTGCTTCTGCACCTCGTGATAGCGACGTACGCGCGTGGCCGAAAGCTCGAGCGCTTGGCGTACTGCAGGCGGCAAGGCCTCCAGCGCGGCTTTGCCGTCGTAGTCGCGCACGAAAAGCTGGGCGGGCCGCCGTTGCTCCAGCTTTTCGACGTAGCTCAGCACCGCCGCGTCGCCCTGGCTGCGGACGGCTGCCAAGATGTCCTTGACTACGGGCTCGACGCGCTCGAGGTCGCTCTCGCCGCGGCGGCGCAGGCGCGCGAGCGTTGGGGCAAAATCGGGGCTCTGCGCGTCGACGGAGCGAAAAATGGTGGTCATGTCCAATGGCCCGCTTTGACAGCAGCAGGATCGTACTCGCGAATCTTTGGGCCGAGTGCTTCGCGGAACACTTGCTCGTCGTCGACGTCCAAGCCGCGGTCGGGAAAACCCTTCGCGACCTCCATGCCGATCGCCAGAATTTGTAGGAACATCGCAAAGCTGGAGGCGCACAAGCGCGGCTTCCAGGTCTCGGTTCCGTTCATCGCGGTGTAGACGTGACAGTCGCCCTCGGCGTCGACCGTGGCGGTGTCGAGAAAGTAGGGATCGCCCAGCAAGGTGCTGTGGCCGAGGATCACCCAGGTGGGGCGCCAGCCGTTCGGACCCGTTTGACCGTGAGGACGCGCCTGCCCGTCTTCTTGCAGCGCGAACCCGCGTTGCTCTTCCAGTAGCTTGGCGGCTGGAATGAGGCGCACGCGCTCGGCGGGTGTGGCGGTTTCGAGGTCTACCGGATCACACGCCAGCAAGAACTCGCGAAAGCGTCGTGGAATGCGCAGCTTGCCGCGCAGGTCCTCGACCACGGCGGGCTCCGCCTTGCCGTACTGCACCGGCACTCGGCGACGCTCGAAGGAACTTCGTAGCGCTGAAATCGACTCCGCAAGATCGCTGTCCACGGCTTTTCGGAACCCCATACAAGGCGTAAGGCCCTGTTATTACTTCCTCTTTCGGTTGATGCAAGGCCCCCACGCCACCGGCGTGAAAGGCCGAGGGATTTTGCGCCGTTAAAACGTGTAACGCAGGGCAAGGCCACTCAACCAGGTCATCGGCGGCTGGCTGTCCCGGTCGCGCTTGAGCCCACGGGGATAGTTCCGGACGCCGCCATGCAGGGCAAGGGCGAGGTGCGGGTTGATTTGGTACCACTCGAAGCCAAGCTCGGCGCTTTGGTAGAAACCCAACTCTTCGGCGTGGCGGTAGCCATAAAGCTCCAGCACGTCCTCGGTCGCGCGGCCCCCGCCCAGGCTGCCCTGGAGGTAGATGCCGAAGCGATCAGTCGGCTTGACGGTTAAGCGGATGCCCGCGCCCACGTTCCAGAACGCGAACGAGCGCGGCGGGGGCGGCTGGTGCGCGTAGGAGGTGCTGGCGACGAACAGGTCCGATTCTGCGAACACCATCAGCCAGCGCAGCGGCTCGAAACCCAAGCGCAGGCCGAACCAGGGCGCCGTGGGGGTGATGTTTTTCAAGTGACCCATCTGACCCATCACGCCGATGCTGGACTCGAGGACGAAGCCCTTTTTTCTGGGCGGCGGGGGCGGTGCGGCCAGATCATCGTCGTCTGCCCCTCGATCGCTTTGCGACTTGGGCATGGCGCGCGCGTCCAGCCATGCGTCGATTTCTTCGGGCGTCAGTTGACGCTCTTTCGGCTGGGTCTCGGCGGCGCTCGCGACACTACTGGCGGCAAGCACGCTGACTCCGCACGCGAGGGCAGCCATGGGGCGCGCGCCACCGAACGAAGCTAAAAACCGCATGCCGCCCCCGAACCTAGCCGGTAAAGCCGGCGGGTGTCTCGCGGTTTTAGCGGCGTCACGAGGCCCGGGGGCAAGGCGCGGAGCTGGGCTCAATCCGCGATGAAATCCCGGCGTGTCGCGAGGGTGACCAAAGGTAGGCCGGCGGCGCGAATGGTCTCGGCGCCGCCCTCGAGCCTGTCAACGAGCGCTACGATGCCGACCACCTGGGCGCCCGCAGCTTTCAGCGATTCGACGGCCTTGAGGCTGGACCCACCGGTCGTGACGACGTCTTCGAGCAGCGCTACTTTGAGGCCGGGTTTCAGCGACTTGTCGCCCTCGACCAACTTGGTGGTGCCGTGATCCTTCTTTGCCTTGCGCACGTACAAGGCGTTCAGCGGCCGACCGCGCTGAAAGCTCACCAGCGACACGGCGCTGGCCAGCGGGCAGCCGCCGAGCTCGACGCCGCCGACGGCCTCACACTCCGGCAACTCCGCCAGGAGGTCGAACATCAGCTCGCCGATCAGGGCGTGGCCCTCGGCTGTGAGCATGGTCTGCTTACAGTCGATGAAAAAATCGCTCTCGCGGCCAGAGGCGAGGATGACCTTGCGGCGCTCGAAGCTGCGCTCGGCGAGCAGCTGGATCAGACGCGCGCGCTTGGGCGTGTCCGTCACTCGTCCCTGCCTTTCTTTCTACCCTTGGCGCCTTTACCCAAGGAGGGCAAAACGGGTGGCGGCGGGCGACGCTCGGGCGGCTTTTCCTGTGCTGGCATCGGCGCCGGCGGTCTAGCGACCGCTTCGACCGGCTCCGGCTCGCGCACGACAGCGGCTGGCGCGGGTGGAGCCTTGGGCTCGGCCTTGGCGACGGGTTTGGCTGCAAATGTGGCCGGCTTGAGGCCAGGGCCCACTGAGCGCTTGAGCTGACCGGCCGGCGCAGGTTCGCCCTCGGTGCGGACGGTGCCTCTCACCAGCGCGCCCGTGCCGATGCCGATGCGTGGGGCGGCGATATCACCGATGACCTTGGCGCCGCGCTCGAGCACGACCGCTTCGCTGCCGCGCAGGTCACCTTGGACCGCGCCGGAAACGCTAATTTTGGCCGCGACGATCTGGCCGCGCACGGCGCCACCGTCGCCGACCAGCACTTCGCCGGTCATCGTCACGTTGCCCAGCACGCGACCGTAGATTTCGAGCGAGCCTTCGCCCTCCAAATTGCCGTTCACGACCGTGCCTTCGCCGACTACCGAGGTCTGGCTCATGCTTAAACCTCCATGTCCACGGCGCCCTTGAAGGAGGCGCCGTCGGCGATGGTGAAGCGGGCAGCCTTGACGTCGCCGACCAGGCGACCGCCGGCTTGAATGTCGACGCGCTCGGGCGCGCTGATATCGCCGGTCACTTGCCCGGCGATGCTCACGCTTTGCCCGGCGATGTCGGCTTGTACGACGCTACCGGGGCCGATCGAGACCGCGTCCGACGACGTGAGCTTGCCGCGCAACTTGCCTTGCACGACGACCTCTTCGTCGCTCGTGATGTCGCCCTCGACGCTCAGTCCTTCTCCGATGACCGTGCCTGCCATGCTCTTGCTCGTTCTCTACTTTCGAGGTCTCAACGGCGCTTGGCCAAAGGGCCAGCATCCGCGGGGTCCAGGTCCAAATCGAAGTCGGTAGCCAGCCTCACCGAGACGCGAGACCCCGGCTCGATCGAGATCTCGGAGCCGCGCAGGGCACCGCGCACGACGGCACCGCTGCGGATAGCCACCAGCCCGCTCGAGACGACGTCCCCTAGCAGCGTGCCCGAAATGTCCAGCGACGCCGCCGTCACGTTGCCCTCGACGTTGCCCGAGGGGGCGATCTCCGCCTCACCGCTGATTTGGATGTCTCCCCGCAGCTTGCCTTCGACGCGAAGAGCGCCGTCGCCGGAAACTCGGCCGGTCACCGTTGTGGAGGGGCCGAGAACACTGACGTCGAAGCTGGGGCGGGGCATGCTGGGGGGCGGCGACGGTAGTCTTTCCCGCGCGGCAGGGCTAGGCCCCTTTGCGACCGACCGCAACGGCCGCGGGATCGGCCGGGCGTGGGGCTACTCTTGGGTGTAGTCGATGCTGGTGATCGCGAAGTCGAGCTCGCCACTGCCACTGCGCAGGCCGACCAAGTCGCCGACGCAGAGGCCGCTCAGGCGGAGCGCTAGCGGCGCCGTGAACGCGATCTGGCCGGCCTCAGGATTTGCTTCATCGACACCCACGATGCGATAGCGCCGTTCCTTGCCCGTGTTGTGTCGTAGCGTGACCTTCGCCGAGAACCTGACCTCGTCTCGAGGTAGGGAGCCGGGCTCGATCACTATTGCGCTGGCGAGGCGTGCGTCGAGCGCGTTCAGGCGCGCGTTGTGCGCCGCCAGGGCACCGGCCAGGTCGGGCGCTTCGAGATCAGGCCGCGCACCCTCCAGTGACACGCGCTCCGCGCGCAGCAATTGCAGGCCACGCCGCGTGACGTAGTTGGGGACGCCTTCCCGAAGCGGGGCCCGTGGCACCACCAACGGCGGTTCGCTGGTGTCTTCCTTGACGAACGCACGGCTCACCCCTGCAGCATGTCAGGCAGACGGCGGGAGCGCTCGTGCCCTGGCCGCGTCCAATACTTCAAGCGAGCGAGGCACGGAACGCACCAGCGCCCGCGCGTAAAAGCGCATTTGTTCGGCTTCGGGCAGGTCGCCGGAGCGGCCCCGGGTGGCGGCGTACAGCAGCACGGCGGCCGCGACGCTGACGTTGAAGCTCTCGACGAAACCGAGCATCGGAATGCGCACGGAGTCTTTGGCGCCCTGGTGCAAGGCATCGCGCAGCCCGTCGTGCTCGTTGCCGAGAATCAGCGCGACGCGCGGCAAACGGGCCAGATCCTCCGGAGCGAGGTTGCCCTCTGGGTGCGTGGCCACGGTGGTGAACCCTTGCTCGTGGAGCGCGGCCAGCGCGACCTCGGGCGAGCGATGGGGCACGACCTCGATCCAGCGCTCGGCGCCTTTGGCCACGGTGCGGCCAACGGCAAAGTCTTCTTCACGTGGCACCAAGTGAACGCGCGGGATGCCGAGCCCGTCGCAGGAACGCAGGATGGCTGCCGCGTTGTGGGGGTCGTGCGGCGCGTCCATCAACACCGTTACGCTGCCAATGCGGCCGCGAATAACCGACCAGAGGCGCTCCCGGCGCTCGTCGACGGCCAGCGGTTCGAGCGTCTCGATTACACCTGCAGGCGTCCAGGCCGGCGGCCATGGATCCGCAGTCCAGATGCCTTCCGCCGGTACGAGAAGCTCAGGTTGCCGTTTCATGGGGCTTCATTTTAAGAATTTGCGAGGGAGATTCGGCCAAAAGGCGCGTGGCTGAGGCACGAATGGCCTGGCGAGCCTTTGCGCGAATCAGAACCAGCATTATGTTGTGAGCTGCTCGTTTTTCTCCCCAGGGAGCAACCATGGCATCCGAAAAAGTTCAAGTGTTCAACGACCTCAACTTCGACCAAGAGGTCGTCAATTCCAGCGTTCCAGTGCTGGTCGACTTCACCGCCACCTGGTGCGGTCCCTGCAAGGCGCTCGCTCCGATCATCGACCAAATCGCCGGCGACCTCGACGGCAAGGTCAAGGTCGGCAAGCTCGACGTCGACGACTCGCCCATTACTGCCGGAAAGTTCGGCGTTCGCGGCGTCCCCACCATCATGGTGTTCAAGAACGGGCAGCGCGCCGCGCAGCACGTAGGCCTGACCACGAAAGCCAAGCTGCTCGAGCTCGTCAACGGCTGAAGTGCGAAGCCTGCGCCGCGGTGTGCTGTCGTCGTTCGACGCTTCTGCGGCGCTGGCTTTCGTAGCAGTCCTCGGCGTGGCTTGCCGAGGCAGTGAAGGGCGCCCCGCCGAGCGGCCGCGCCCTTCGCTGGTTTCCGAGGTGTCAGCCAGCCCGGCGTTCGTGACGCCCGCGGCCTGGCGCTATCACCCGTCGCAGCCGGCGCGCGTCAACGCCGAGCTGGAGCTGGCGTCGGGTGATCGTGTGCTCGCTGGGCGCCGCGGCGAGCGCTGGTTGGTCTCCAAGGGCTCCAGCGCTCTCACCGCGGCCGCGGTGCTGGCGCCGGAAGACTTGGTCGGCATCCTGAAGACGCCTGCGGGCGGTTTCGTTTTCGTCGGCTCGAGCGGGGTAAGCTACGAGGCGCGCTCGCCGCTTTCGTCGTTTTTCCGCTCCAGCGCGCCCTTGGAGCCGCTTTCCAGCGTAACTAGCTCGGGCGCGGCCATCCTCGGCATTCGGCGTGACCGGGGCCTGTTGCGCAGCGAAGACGGCGGCGCCACCTGGACGGCGGTTGGCCCGCTCGGTCCCAAGTTCGTCAGCGTGCTGCTGGGCGAAGCAGGGCAGGGGCTGGCGTTGGCAGTGCCCGAGGCATTGTACGAGACCCACGACGGCGGACGAAGTTTCGCGCCGCTCGCGACGCGTCGCATCGGTGCCTTCGCGCTCGAGCGCTTGCCCGACCGCAGCCACGGAGTGGTTTCGTCGCTGGGCATGTTTCGCTACCGCCCAGGCGCGCCACCCGCGCTCGAAGCTCTCACGAATGGCGCGCTCAGCGCGGGCCCACAGCTGAAGGCGCCGCGCGGTCCTGACGCCGTGGCGCTGAAGGAGGGCCGCGCCGTGGCCACGGCGGGCTCGTACTTCGAGCTGGGCATGCGCGACAAAGCCAGCTGGCAGCTGACCTTTGGTCCGCTCGCGGGGCCGCTCGGTTCGCGAGACCTGCCGGAGCTGAGCGCATGCCGCGCCGTGAGACTCGCAGCGTTCGAGCGCTCGCTCCAGATTGCCTGCTTTCGCGCCAGCGCCGACGCAGCCACGCAAGCCATCGAGCTGTGGGCGAGCGATGACGCTGGTCAGTCGTTTCATTCGGATGGCGACGCGCTCGATGGAAACTTAACGGCCTTTCGCATGGCGCTGGGCGACGGCGGTACGCTGCTGTTGGCTGGGGTTTGCTCCAGTTTTCGCGCCGGGGCGGGTTGCGCGCCGCAGGGCATCGCGCGCCGCATGAGGGGCGCGGGTAAGGCTCGAGGCTCGGCCCATCCGCCGCCCGCCCCCAGTGCCAAGGCTCGCCCTGCGCCCGGGCTGAGCGCGTCGGCCACGCCTTCGCTGGCCGACACCGCGCTCGCGCTGAGCTTTTCGTTCGACGGCCGTATCGCTTACGCGGTGGGTCGCCGTACCAAAGGCGGAGCGCTGGCGGTTTTCGTCTCTCGCGATGGTGGCCGCAATTTCGAGGCTCAAGAGCTGAGCCTGCCCACCGGTGACGGCTCCGACTCCGACGAGCGCTGGGAAAGCAACGTGTCGGGTGTGCACATCGACGCGCTAGTCCCGGCTGAGGATGGCAGCGTAGGTTTGGCGGTGTCGCGCTATCGCGCGCGCGTTTGGTTGGTGCTGGACGAAGCGGGGCGCGTGCTGTCGGTGGCGCGGCCGCCCGAGCCGCGCGCTCTGCTCGGCGTCGCGGGTAGTCGCGCGCTTTCGGTGTCGACGGCGAGCAACGAAGTCTGGGAATCGCTGGACGGGGGCTCCACCTTCCAAAGCCTCGGTCGCCTCGCCGTAGACTTGTGCGAAAGTGAGGCCAACTGCGAGGTGCAGGTGGCCTGCACTCCCAGCGGCTGCGCCATCGGCGCGGATATCTCGCGCCTCGGCTGGGGAGGTCAGGCCGAAGACGACGCTTGGCTGCAGCCACCGCTGGCCTCGGCCCCCGTCGACTATTCGATTCCCCGCCTCAAAACGCCGATTAGCTGCAGCCTGGATGCTTCAGCCTGGCAGGGCCTGGAAGGCGCGACGGAGTTTCCGACCGCGTTTCAATCCGCTATCGGCAAAGCTGCTTGGTTTACCTCGGGTATGGATCCGGCGCGCGCGGCCGCCTGGGCCTTCGTGGCAACCAGCGGCAGCAAGCCGCGCGTCGAGCGAGAGGTCTTGCTCGCGCCCAGCGACCGCGGTCGCGCGTTCGCGCTCGCCGTGTCCGATCAAGTCGAAGGCGTCGCCGCGCTGCGCTACGTCGTGCCCGATGGCTCGGGCAGCTCGCACCTTACGGGCGTCGAGCTGGGCTGGGTCAACCTGTTCGAGGGCCGGACTCGTCGCGTGGCGGTCGGCGACGGGGGAGCCTACGCGCCTGGCGACTTTGCGCGTGGCTCGCGCGGCCAACAAGAAGCCGACCCGGCCCTGCTCAGCATCGCCGAAGGTGGCCTCTATCTGCGCATTCACAAGGCCCCAGCCGACAACCAGCCGACCTTGTTCTTCGACGGGCAGCGCGTCGACAGCGTGCCACCCGTCAACTGGCCGACGGTCGGTGTGCGCGGCACGCATTCGGAAATGGCGCACGTGGACGGCGAGCACGTGCCGCTGTTGCTGGTTGGTCGCGGCAGCGGCGTCGTGCGCGCCGCCTTCCGCGGCAGCGTGCAAGAGCTCGAGGCCTACGCCAACGGGGCGCTCGACCCGGCACGTTTTGGGCTGACGCAGAGCACCAACATCGCTTATTCGGGTCTGCGCGCCGGCCAGGTGATCGAGACTTTCGACAGCGCGTCGGCCAAGGCGGAAGCCAAGCTGTTTCTATTCCGAGCGCGCGGTGACGTGCTCGACCCACCCATCGCCGTTCCCACTCAGCTCTCGCTAGCCGAAAAGGTGGAGCGCTGTTCAGCCGGCGCGGAGGCGTCGACGCCTCGTATCGTGGCGGCTCCCTACCCCGGCACTCGCCACCCCGTGATCGTCAGCGACGGCGTCGACGCGCCGCAAACTTTCCTCACGTCCTATGCGGTCATGCACGGCACGCCAGCGACGCCGTGTGTCTCTACCTTCGACGCCGAGCCGGTCGCTCCCGCGGGCGTCGCCTTGCCGACCACGCGCTTGATCTTGCCGCTCGGCGATTTGGCGCACGCGTACTTGTTTCGCGCGACCGTGCAGGGCGTAGAGGTGCGGCTCGAATATCACCTGATCAGCTGCAAGCTCGATCCGGCGGCGGAGGTGCCTCAGGAGCTATATCGAGCGCCCGGCGCGCTCGTGCCCCGGCTCCGCTAGCAGCAGGCGTGGCGTGCGCCAGGCGCGTCGTGCCAACAGCAGCAGAATCAAGGCAGCGTGCCAAGGCCTGACGCCGCTCTGTTCGTCTGCGTACACCGGCCGCACCGTGACTTCGCCGACCCGCAGCCCGCGCTGTGCAGCGAGCATCAGCAAGTCGTTGGGGTAGCCAAAGCCAGTCCAAAGCTCGTCCAGCGGCAGCAGGCTGAGCGCCTGCCGGCTCACGGCCGTGAAACCGCACTGACAGTCGTCGACGTCGAGGCCGCTGGCCAGGCGCGTCGCCAGCGAAAGCACCTTGCCGGCGACGCGCCGCAGCCAAGGCATGTTGCGGCGCTCGCGCGAGCGAAAGCGGTTGCCCTTGACGTAGTCGGCACGCCCCGCGACCACGGGCCAAAGCACGCTAGGCAGATCCGTTGGGTCCATTTGCGCGTCGCCGGCCATGACCGCAACGACGTCGGCGTGCTCGGCCAGCGCCGCGCGGTAACCAGTAACGATGGCGGCGCCCACGCCGCGATTGGTAGCGTGCCGAAGGACGCGTAGACGTTGGTCACCCGCGGCACGGGCGGCGCTTGCGGTTTCGTCGGGGCTGCCGTCGTCGACCACGTAAATGGCGTCGACGAAGGCGGGCAGGCTCGTGAGGCAGACGCCGATCAGCCGCGCCTCACGAAAGGCTGGGATCACCACGGCGATGCGCTTGGCGTCTAGCACCGAAGCTCGGCTATCATCAAAAGGCCGCGTTTTGAAGCCAATACGCCCGCTTGCTCGCGAACCCTCCAAGCCCGAGCGGAAGCGCGCGGCAATCCGTGCTACGCGCAGCGGCGAATTGGCGCACGAAGCCGCTCCCATCGAGACAGTAGCCTGGTTTCGTCGGCGCAACGTTTGGCTTCTGCTGTTGGGAGTGGGGGCCGCCCTCGTCGCCGCGCGCATCATCTACGCCTACCTGGCATTTCCCAGCGATCTCACGCCAGAAGGGGCTTACCTGCGCGTCACCATCGCGGTGAATCGCGGGCGCGCCGAGGACTTCTTCGCCTACACTGAGACGCGCGCCCAGCACGCGGCCTATACGATCCGGGATTTCCGCAAGAAGGCGCGCGAGCGCGTGCTGGCAGCCTACCCCGAGCCGGAGCGCGCCCGACTTGCGCAAGAGTACGCGGCAGAAGCCAACGCAGCCGACGGCGCCGACGTCTTTGCGCTGTACGCCAAGCGCCACGGTTGGATGGCGCGTCTGCGCCGTGATTTGTCCGGCGTAAAGCGGGTCGAGACGGCGGGTGACCGCGCTACGGTCGAAACTGCTCACGGCACACGCTACTCGTTCCGCCGGCGCGAGAACGGTATCTGGGGCATGACGCTGTTCACGCCGCTATTGGACGCCGAAGCCGAGCGCGCTGCGCGCGATTTTTCGGTCATCGATAAAGCCGCCGCGGACTATGCGCGGGCGCCAGCTGCGGCGCCGGTTTCGTCGTCGGGTAGGTAGGCGTGGCAGGACGCCGCCTTCCATCCGGGCCTCGCCCGTGGCAATGCACTGGGCACATGACAACCCGTGCTCTTTTGGTCGCGCGAACTTGCTTGGTGGCTCTATTGGGGAGCGCCTTTGCCTACGGCTGCGGTAGCGATAGCAGCTCCGGGAGCGGTCGACCTGGCAGCGGCGGCGAGGGCGGCGAGGTCTCCGGCTCCGGCGAGGGCGGCGAGCTAGCCAGCGCGCCAGGCGGCGCTGACGGCGCTGGCGGCGCCGGTGAGGTCGTGGACTGCATCAAGACGGGACCGATCCAGAAGGACACCACGTGGAGGCCTGCCGCCTCCTGCCCCGATGGTTTCGAGGTGCCGTTCACGATTCAAGTCACCGGCTCTGGGACTTCCCTGAACGTCGAGGCGGGCACCAAGCTGAAGTTCGACGCCGGAGCAGGCTTGGAGATCCAGGCTGGTGCGGCTTTGGTGGCGATTGGTACGGCGGCCAAGCCGGTCCTGTTCACCGGCTGGCAAGAGTTGGCCGGCTCCTGGGGCGGCATCGTCTTCTACAGCAACGCCGTCAGCAACGAGCTCAGCAACGCGGTGGTCGAGTACGCTGGCTCCGAGGACGGCGCGAGCGGCAACGTCTCGCTTTCGAGCGACGGCAGCGGCGGCCGCGTCAAGCTCAACTCGACCACGCTGCGCTACGGCGCAAAGTTCGGTCTCACCGTGTTGGACGGAGCCGCCTTAGCCGAGTTCGCCGACAACGTCATCAGCGACAACGAAGGCGGAGCCATCCGCGTCGGTGTCACGTCGGTGGATCAATTGGCTGGCACGGGCAACACCCTCGAGGCCAACGGCAACGACAACAGCGTCCGTATCGAGACCAGTATCCTTCACCCGCTGTTGGTCGACGCGACGTGGCCAAACCTTGCCCCTGCCATCTACCGTGTCACCGACGCGGGAGGCGACGCGGGTGCGCAAATCTACGTCAAGAGCCACCTCAGCATCGAAGCGGGGGCCATCTTCGAATTCGCGGGCGGAAGCGGCATCGACGTGAGCGACGGAACAGCTGGTCTGTCCGCCGTTGGCACGGTAGCGAGCCCGATCATTTTCCGCGGTGTTGACGGCTCCGGTTGGACCGGTATCGGTTTCTGCGAGTCTGGCTGGTCGGGCAACGCGCTCGAGAACGTCGAAGTGCACAATGCCAGCGGCCCGCCCGATTCGTGGAGCTACTGCGGCACGGGCGCCGACGTACTGCGCCCGTCCGTCCTCGTCGGCCACAACTTCACCGCCAACGCTTCGCTGCTTCGCATCAAGGGCGTGACCTTCGCTGGGCCGAACAACGCCGCCGCGGATATCGCGGTGAAAGCGCCTTCCAAGCTCACTCAGCAGGGCACCAACGTGGGTACCGGCGTCGCCAACGCGCTGGTGGTCGAAGCGTTCT